>JBCNVH010000026.1:0-10617 GCA_039630295.1 Aquificaceae bacterium
AAACTCTCCGCAGATGGCAAGGGAATTTCTTGAAAGGCTCAGGAACATTATGCGGTATGCAGGTGTTTCCCGAGCGGACATGGAAAAGGGACAGCTCCGCTGTGACATAAACCTTTCCATAAGACCGAAAGGTTCAAAGGAGCTGGGCACAAGGGTGGAGATAAAAAATGTGAACTCTTTTAAGTTCGTGCAGAAAGCCATAGAGTCGGAGATGGAGCGTCAGATAAAGCTTGTTCTCTCCGGTGAGAAGGTGGTGCAGGAGACGAGAACCTTTGACCCTTCAACCGGTCTCACCCACCCGATGAGAAGTAAGGAAGAGGCGGAGGATTACCGCTACTTTCCTGACCCGGACCTCCTTCCCCTTATAGTATCCCCCGATTGGGTTGAGGAAATAAGGAAAGGTATGCCCGAACTGCCAGCACAGAGGCTTGAGAGGTTCTTAAAGGAATACCGGCTGGAAGAATACTCCGCAAGGGTCCTGACAGAAAACAAGGAGCTTGGCGACTTCTTTGAGGAGGCTTTGAAACACTACGGAGAGGAGCCAAGGCTTACCGCCAACTGGCTACTTAACGACCTCCTCGGACAGCTGGCGGAGGTGGGCAGGGACATAGAAAGCTCGCCGGTAAGCACCGAGAGCCTCGCAGAACTGGTAAAGCTCATAAGGGAAGGTGTGCTCTCCTCCAGGCTTGCCAAGGAAGTGTTAAAGGAAATGGTGGCAACTGGCAAAGGAGCTCTTCAGGTAGTAGAGGAAAAGGGTCTCAGACAGGTAAGCGACGAGGATGCTATAAGAAGGCTTATAGAGGAAGTCCTGCAGGAAAACCATAGGGAGGCGGAGCGCTTCAGAGCTGGAGAGGAAAAGGTTTTTGGCTTTCTTGTGGGTCAGGTGATGAAGAAGGCAAAGGGTAAGGCAAACCCACAGCTGGTCAACAGTCTTCTCAAAAAGATGCTCACCGGTGTATGAAAGAGTTTTACCTCTTCCTTGCCCATCTTGTGGTAACAGTTCACTTTGTCTGGATACTCTTTCTCCTCCTTGGCTGGCTTTCCGCCATAAAACGCAGGGTGGTGAGAGGCATACATCTGGGTGGTCTTCTCTTTGCCCTATTTCTTAATCTTACACACCTCCACTGCCCACTTACATACCTTGAGATATGGTTGAGGAAAAAGGCAGGGGCGGAGGCTTATGACAGCTCTTTCATAATACACTACCTGGAAAAGCTCATATACATAAGGGTTGACCCGGAGCTTTTGAGGCTTTTAACCTATCTCTTTGTATCTTTCTTTATCCTGTTGCATACCGCCCTGTGGCTAAGGGACAGGGGTTCAACCAGGGTTTTGTAATTGGGTTAAAATAACCTTTCATGGAAAGGGTAGGCATAGAAGATTTTCTGAAGCTGGACATAAGGCTTGCAAAGGTGCTCTTTGCGGAGCGTGTGGAAGGCTCGGAGAAGCTACTGAAGCTCAGGGTTTCTCTGGGCGATGAAGAGAGAACCCTTATGGCGGGTATAGCAAAGCATTACAGCCCCGAGGAGCTGGTGGGTAAAAAAATCCTTATACTGGCAAACCTTAAACCCAGAAGGATATTCGGCGTGGAATCTCAAGGTATGGTGCTTGCCCTTTCTGATGGGGAGAGCCTATCCCTGATAGTTTCCGACAGAGATGTGAGGGAGGGAGCAAAGGCAAGCTGATATATCTGGTGGAGGCGGCGGGAATCGAACCCGCGTCCGAGAACTTTCAGAACCCAGAGCCTCTACAGGCTTAGCCAGTGCTTTCCTTCTAACCCCGGGGCGTCCACTGGCAAACCCCCTCGGAGCGAGCAGGACTGAGGCTTCAGCAATGGGCGCGCCCTGCAACACCCACCGCCTACTCCTCTGTCTCTGAGCCCTTCCCGCAGCCCAGAGGTCAAACCACGGGAGAGCCACCGCTTTTACTTAAGCGGCGAGAGCTAGTTCCCTTTCGGGAAGTGTTTGTTCTGGCTGTTCAGGTTGCCACCCTGCCTGCAACCCTGTCCTACGGTCCCCGTCGAACCCTTTCGCCCCCTTACGGGATTGGTTTTAAAATATAAGTCTCCATGCCTGCGCTGTCAAGGTCAAAGAGGTTGAGAAGTATAAAGAAAAGGCTAAGGCTCAGGAGGAGGGGTGAAAAGACCCTTCTGGCGGTTTATCAGGGCAGGCTTATAGAGTCTCTTAAAGAGTTGAGAATACCCCTCCTGCTTCTACACCTTTCCCTGAGCCTGGGAACGATAGGATACATGATACTCTCCGGTGGCAACTTTATAGACGCCATATACATGACAGTTATAACCATAGGCACCATAGGTTTTGGTGAAATAGCAAAGGGAACGGATACGCCCGAGGGAAGGATATTTACCACCTTTCTCGCCCTTATGGGTATAGGGGTCTTTACCACATCCGTCACCATAGTGGTGAGGGTATTTCTTCTGGGAGATGTGATAACCCTATTAAAATACATTAAGGTGCTCGGCGACATAGAGAAGCTAAAGGACCATGCCATCATATGCGGATACAACAAGACCTCCGCCTGGCTTGTGGAGGCTTTGCGCAAGAGAAAGATAGAATTTGTGGTCATAGACCCAAGAGAAGAAGCCTTAAAATACATGCAACTGCACAACATAAAATATTTCCTCACGGAAGAGCCTTACAAGAAGACCACCCTTAACGCCGCAGGCATACGCAGGGCGAGATACCTAATAGCCAACATGGAAGATGAAGCCAAGAACATAGCGGTGATAGTTACCGCAAGGCTCCTTGAGCCCAGCAGAGAAAAACTCTTTATCTACTCCACCGCACCCACTGATGGCACTGCCCAGAAGCTGGAGGAACTGGGTGCCAACAAGGTGATAGTGCCGGACAAGCTCATAGCAAACCGGGTGTTTTCTTACATGCTCCATGAGGCAGGTGGCTTTGTCTCCGACCTTTTTGACCGCATAGCTTGGGTGAAGAAGCAGAGCTTGAGATAGTGGAATAAGGGTCTCGGAGAGAAGCTCCCTGGCAGGTAAAAAGCTGAAGGACATAGACCTGAGGAGGGTTTACGGAGTTACCGTTATAGGCATAAAGAGGTCCGATGGAAGCCTTGAGCTTACTGTCTCAGGGGATACGCAGATAGAGGAGGGTGACACCCTGCTCCTCCTTGGTAAACCTTCCGATGTAAAGAAAGCCACCGAGTTCTACAGGGAGGTTCTGGTATGAGACTAAAGAAGATTATGACGGACTTTTTCCTTCTCATGGCTTTGACAACCAACCTGAGCTTTATCTTCAACCCCAACCCTTACGAGCTTGTTATAACGGTAATCACCAACCTGACAGCCACCATACTAAAACTGGGCGAGGGTAAGATACTGGCTACGGAGATGACAGCCGCAAGCCTGGTGGCAGACCTTCACCTCATCCCCGCCGCCTTCATATACTTTCTCGGGAATGTGCCCGAGTCAGTTAGCCTTGCGACGGGCGCTCTGGCGGCAAACATAATCTCCGTCCTGCTTTCCATAATAGAAGCTATCTTCGGCTACCTATCGGAGGAGTAGACTATCCATCAGCCTCAACTTCTCTCCTTCTATGGCATCTCCCAGAGCTCTTCCTTTGAGCTCTCTGAACTTCTGTGGGTCTACCTTTACCCGTCTTAGCTTCTCCATGTATAGCCTAACCTTTTCCTTCTGGAAGAGCATCAGAAGAAGCAGGAAAGCCAGAGGTTTTCCCCTCAGCACGAGGTATACCTCCGAGTTTTTCTGAGCTCTTTGCAGAGAAGAAAGCACCCTGTGAAGCTGCTCCTTCATCAGCCGATAGCTTTCTCTAACCCAGGCGGGCGCGCTTATCTCACGGAGAAAATCCTCGCCCTCTTTTGTGTCCTTTATGAGCAGTAAGAGGAAGACCCAGCCGTAGTCTATCACTTCATGAGGAAACTCTATCCTGTGCCAGCTCACGATTTCCTTTAGCCTTTCCAGCAGGTTTTCCAGCTGAGGGCTGAAACTGAAGCCTTCTACCACCTGCTCAAGAATGTGATACTTCCTGTATAGCCTAAGGATTTCAAGAAGCTTCTCCTCTCTCAGTGCCAGCCTGAGCTCGTTTAGCACCCTCCCTCTGGGCGACCTTTTCAGAAGTTCGAGTTCCACCGCATTTTTCAGAAGTTTCTCCGTTCCTTTAGAGAGCTTGAAGCCAAACCTGCCCGCAAACCTCAGAGCTCTCAGAACCCTGACCGGGTCTTCCACAAAGCTCATAGGATGCAGGACCCTTATGATGCCATCCTTGAGGTCCCTTTAGCCTCCAAAGTAGTCCACGAGAGTGCCAAAGTCCTCGGGGTTCAGGGATAGGGCAAGGGCATTTATGGGCCTCCTCAGGAGGTCTTCCCGGAGGGTTGCCCACTCCACCACAGGATAGGCACCCTGGCGAGGGTAGGTCTCTCTTCTGGTGGTAGCCAGCTCCACCTTGAAACCTTCCAGCTTCATATGGGCGGTGCCGAAATCGGGAAAGGTGTGGGCTTCCACTTTCCAGAGGCTTGCGAGCCTTTCTGCGAGCTCTATTGCCTTTCCCTCCACCACCAGGTCCAGGTCCCAGAGGCTTCTCTTCATAAGTAGGTCTCTGACCACACCACCCACCAGATACACCCTGTAACCCATAAGACTTGCCTCTTTCCCTATCTTTTCAAGAAGTCCTCTTATGTTCTCCGGCAGGGTGAGCTTCTTTTCGGAAGCCTTCATAACCCTTATATGTTCCCTGTAAGCCTGCAGGAGGTCAAGTCTGGTAACCACACCCACCACCTCATCCCCGCTGAGCACTGGAATAAGTTTCTCGCCGTATCTGGACAGAATCTCCTCCGCCTTCCAGAGAAAGTCTCCCGGCTGAAGTGTGTGGAACTCCTCCACCATAAAGTCCCTCACCTTACCTTTCATGTGGTGTTTCTGGGCTTTTAAGAGGTTTTTCTTGTAGACTACCCCTATTAGATTACCCTCCCGATTTACCACCGGCGCCCCCGCAAAGTTCCTCTGAGAAAGCTCAAGAAGTGCGGTCTCTATGTCCATATCCTCATGAAGGAGGAAGGGCGGATAGCTCATAACTTCTTCAATCCTCAGAGGTGTCTTCTCACCCTTCAGCAAAGCCTTCAGCACTTCCTTCAGTCTCTCACCGGAGACCCCCTCAAACTTTACCGCACTGGCAAACTCGTGTCCACCTCCACCAAACTTCTGAAGCAACTCCGAAACATCAAACTCACCCTTTACAGACCTGCCAAAGAGATAGGTTTTGTTACCCGCTTCCACTATCACAAAAAAGGCAGAAGCCTCCCTTATGTCTCTGAGTTCATAGAAAAGGCTAAGTATGTCAGGCCTGTATTCCTCCGCTCTCAGGACAGCTATGCTCACCTGCCTACCTTCCAGAAAGAGGTTTTCAAAACTTGTCATGTGCCTTGAGAGAAAGTCTAGATCCTCCTTACCTATGCCACCGCTCAGAAACCTTCTGAGAAGCCTGAGATTAAGCCCCCTTTCCAGAAGCCACGCTACCGCCTGCGCATCCCTGGAGGTGGTTCCTTCGTAGGTGAGCATACCGGTATCCTCATATATACCAAGTGCAAGGACCGTGGCAGACTCCGGGTCCACCTCCACCCCCTGGCGGACCAGTTCTTCAACCAGCAAGGTGGTGCAACTACCCACAGCTTCTACCCTGCCTTTGAAACCCAAGGGGGCATTTGGGTGGTGGTCGTATATGTAGATTTGCCCTATCCTCTCTCCAAACCTCTGAAGGTATTCTTCATAATGGTGGCTGTCTACGAGGACAAGGTCAAAGCTGTCCGGTGGCGTCTCGAGGATGCGAAACCTGTGTGTAAAGTGCTTGAGGACCTCGCTTGCTTTTCTTGAAAGGTAATGGGGTCTGAGAAGATAGGCTTCTCTGTAGAGGAGTAGAACGCCGTAGGCGGAGGAGAGGGCATCCAGGTCCGCACCCTCCTCAAGAAGGATAAGTTTCATCATAAAATTATATTGTGGGAAAGGCTTTGTTTTTTGTCCTGTCCGGTTTTTTGCTGGGTGTGGGTTTTGTGGAGTTGACCCACAGACTTGCAGGAAGGGGGCTTATAGGGCTTTACCTTTTAAGCCTACCAGTAAAGCTCTCTCTGTGGGCTTTTGCCTTCCTTGCCTGCTATCTCGGTGGTGGCTTCAGAGGGCTTCTCTTCTGTATGTCCGCCTTTCTTTTTGGTTTTTTATCAACGCTCCTTTTGAGGGGGTTCAGGAAAGATGGAAGAGCTCAAGGTCTTTGAACCTCTCTTTAGAAACACGCTCTTTCAGTTCTTTCTTTACATGGCTCTTCTTCAGCTCCTTGCGCAGGTCTTTCTGGACAGACGGGTCGCCTTCTGGGTTTCCTCTCTTGGCACAACCCTTATATGGCTAAAGTCCTTTGACCCACTTACACCCCTGAAGGGCTGGGCTATAATCCTTTTTGTGCTGACCCTCTATTTGGTCCCGAAGGTCTTTCTCCACTTTAATCTATTTCTTTACCTGCAGGGGAAAAAGCGATGCCCTGATTGTTATAGCGAAGTCCACTGGAGGGCAAAAGTATGCCCTTTCTGTGCCCATAGGTTCAGAGGTGTGGAAAAACCGGGGGAGGAGGACTAAATTATAAACCCAGCAAAGGTAAGGGGGTAAGGCATGGCGATGGTGGACCTTTACAGAGCTCTGAGAAAAGAAGCCTTTAAAATCTATATGGAGGAGAGAGAAAGGAGGAAAAGAGCGATAAGGCTCAGGCTTGAGGTTCAGAAGAAAACCTTTGACAAAGGTAAGACCCTGCACTAAAATATTTAACCTGTAAAAGGGGCGGTAGCTCAGTTGGGAGAGCGCCTGCTTGGCGTGTAGGAGGTCGGGGGTTCAAGTCCCCTCCGCTCCACCACTGACACAGTCAAACCTCTCCTTTAACCTTTCCTCCACATAGGGATGGACCAGACCCTTTAAACACCCGCAATAGGAAGCTATGTCTCTAACTATAGTGGAGCTTATATGTATGTAGTCCTGAGAGGGCATCATAAAGACTGTCTCCACCCTTGCCAGCTTGTAGTTGTTTAAAGCTATCTGAAGCTCGTATTCAAAGTCTGTGAACAGCCTTACACCTCTGACTATAACCTCAATCCCTTCCCTCTCCATAAAGTCCACAAGAAGACCATCAAAGCCCTTAACTTCCACACTTTCAACCCCCTCCACCATTTTCTGGAACATCCCTATCCTTTCTTCCATGCTGAACAGAAGCCCTTTCCTTGGACTCTTTGCCACGGCTACCACAACTCTGTCAAAAATCTTCCTTGCCCTGTTCACTATATCCATGTGCCCAAGATGGGGTGGGTCAAAGGTGCCGGGGTAAACCGCGCTTTTCATCTTTCCTTCCTCCTTTTTGATGCCTTATTGAAAAATTAGTGTGCCAGATTGACCAGCTTTCTGTTATGTCCTGCATGGCAGACTTTTACTATAATTTATCCAGTGAAAGTTCTTTTTCTTACAGAAGGTTCTTCTCACATAGGACATGGTCACATCACAAGATGCCTATCTCTGTATCAAGCCTTTGAAGTTTTGGGCTCAGAACCACACATGATAGTGCAAGGTGATTATACTGTTTACAGCCTTCTGCAAAATAAGAGTTTTGAGCTCTATCCCTGGCTGGAAGACTGGAAAAATAAGGAAAAAAGGCTTAGAGATTTTGACGCGGTTGTGGTTGACTCCTACCTTGCAGGTATAGAGGTCTACCAGGATATATCCAGAAGTGTTCCTATAAAGCTCTTCGTGGACGACTACCGGAGGCTTGTCTACCCCCCTGGCTTTGTCCTGAACGGAAGCGTATACGGGCACGAGCTTGACTATCCAGAAGTAGAAGGAGTGGTATATCTAACTGGTCCTGCCTATGTGCCTCTCAGAAAGGCTTTCTGGAAGGTTAAAAGGAGGTCGCTTAGAAAAAAACTCCACAGGGTTCTCATAACCTTTGGGGGTGACGACTCAAGAAATATGACCCCTAAGGTTTTGAGGGTTCTCAGAAAGGAGTATCCGGAGCTCGAATTTTTCGTGGTGGTCGGCAGGGGCTTCAAAAACAGAGAAGAGGTTTACAGCCTGAAAGAGGAAAGGATAAGAGTTTTTGAAGGTCTTTCCGACGAGGAAATGAGAGACCTCATGGCTATGGTGGACCTGGCGGTCAGCGCAGGTGGGCAGACCACTTACGAGCTTGCAAGAGTGGGCGTGCCTTCCCTTTTGGTGGCAGTGGCAGACAATCAACTACTCAATTGCAAGGGCTGGGAGAAGGCAGGCTTCGCCTTTTACGCAGGCTGGTGGGAGGAGGAGAACCTTTGGCAGAAAATCATAGAAAGCATAGAAAAACTAAAAGACTATGACCTAAGGCTCAGAATGAGTAAAATAGGCAGAAAAATGGTAGATGGAAAAGGGGCTCTAAGAGTAGCCAAAAGGTTAGTTAGAGCTTACATCTCAAAGGCTAAACAGCCTATCTTCTAACCATACCCATAATTAACACATCTTTCCACCGTCCATCCTTAAACACAAATTCTCTGAGCCTTGCCTCTTTCTACAAAACCCATGCGTTTGTAAAAGTTTATGGCTCTCTCGTTATCCTCTAAGACTTCCAGCTTCAGAGTATGCAACAAGCTACATCAAAGGCAAGGGCTATGGCGGATTTTCCAAGAGCTATGCCAGCACCGTGAACCTTCTCCTCCGGGTTTGCGTATATGCCAAAGTAGGCATTGTGGTTGCGAAAATCTACTCTTGTAAGAGTAAGAACGCCTATAGGGTCTTTTCCTTTATAAACAAGATAGTAATAGTTTCTTTTATCCTTTTTCAAACTTTCAATAAATTCCTCGTGTTCTTCTTTACTTATCTCGTGGTCTGTATACATCCATTTTCTAACTTCAGGATGGTTTCTCCACCTCCTTACCATTTCCTTTTCTTCCTGAGTCAGGTTTACAAAGTTTTTCAGTAGCACTTTTCCAAGCCTTATATCGCTCTTTAAATTCTTTGATAGGTGTGTCCCAACCCTTTGTAAGGAAGGGTTCAAAGAGTTTGTATTCTCTCTTATAGTGCTTTGTCCCCCCCCATGTTGCTTAAAAGGTTTGATTTTCAGAGATTTTATACTGTCCCAATTATCTTTAAAAAGTTTTTGAATTTCTCTCTGAAGTTTAATGTAAGAACTTCTCAAAGTTTCTTTATCTTCGTCTATAAAAACCTCTTTTTGAAGCAGTATGTCTCCAGTATCTATCTCCTTATTCACAAGGTGTATACTAACTCCCTTCGGTGTATCTTCTAAAAAGCTCCAGACATTCGGGTGCGCTCCCCTATTGTATGGCAAGTAGGAAACGTGAAGATTTACTATTTTAGGGTGGTATGATTTTATAACCTCCTCAGGTATTATATGTTTATAGTTATAACTCACTATAAACTCTGGGTTTATATTTTTAAGCAGTTCAAGGTCTATAGGCTCTTCCATGTATATTACTTCCTCCCCTATTTCCTCAAGCCAAGTCTTCAGCTCAAAACTATACTCGTTACCACCAAGCAGTAAAACCTTCATACTATAAGCCCCTCCTTTTTAAGCACTTCCACTACATTAATTAAAGAGTATACAGAAACTTTTATAGTATTATTTCAATAGAGACAAGCTGGGTCTAATATTTTAAACCTGTAGAAGAAGGTGGGGAAGTCAGGAAAGTATCCGAGTATGTCTTTGAGAGTATGTTTAAGTGTTCTGTATGATATGTTCAGGTGTTGCCTGAGGATGACATCTTCTGAGTATATGGCTTTTCTGGCTGTAGAATTGTTCCATCTTCATTTCTACTCCTCGTGCTATGAGTTTTTGCAGTGCCTATATTGTAAGCCTTGTTCCCTCTATTTTAGAAAAATTTCTAAACATGTTCCGTCATCGCTTGTTTTTAGGAAGGTCTTAGTTTAAACTTTGAAGATAAGCCGCAGAAAGGAGGTGCATCATGGGAAAAACGGTCTCTTTTAAAAAGGATGGCGTAGAAGTTTCAGGATATCTTGCAGAGCCTGAGTTTGGAAGAGGTCCATTGGTTTTGGTTTTCCACGAGTGGTGGGGGCTTGTGGACCATATAAAAGATGTGTGCGAGAGGTATGCAAAGGAAGGCTTTTTTGCCTTTGGTATTGATCTGTATAACGGGCAGACTGCCAGCGATCCGGAAAAAGCAGGAAAGCTCATGCAAGAGCTCTTTCAAAAGAACTTCGCAGAAGCGGAAGCCAAAGTAAAAGCTTGCATAGAGCACTTTAGGGAGCAGGGTATAACTTCTATGGGAGCTACGGGTTTTTGCTGTGGTGGAACCTGCACCTGGTATTTCGGTTCCAGGTTTTCAGATAGCTTCGGAGCTCTCGTGCCTTATTATGGGCTATACTCCATAGTGCCAATAGACTTTTCAGGTATAAGAGCTCCTGTGCTTGCAGTTCATGCAGGCAAAGATGCTTTTATTCCTCTTTCGGATGTGGTTAAGGCTATAGAAGAGTGCAACAAGTATAACGTAAATGCTCAGTTTATCATTTATGCAGGTGTAGACCATGCTTTCTTTAATGATACAAGACCGGAAGTTTACCACGAAGAGTATGCAAAGGACGTGTGGGAAAAGACGGTA
>JBCNVH010000027.1:0-10556 GCA_039630295.1 Aquificaceae bacterium
TAAATGTCCGCCCCCATCTCCTGGAGCTTTCTGAAAAAGCCATCCCTCGTAGGGTTCACCAGCACATCTTTAAGCAGGAGCTCTGAACCACCCAGAAGCACAGCCAGGGCAACAAAGAAGCTGGCGGAGGATGGGTCCGCAGGGCAAAATATCTCGGTAGACATGAGCCTCTGACCTCCCTCCACTTTTATCAAATGCCCTTCTTTAGTCTCCATCTGGTGAAGCTTCACACCAAAGGCTCTGAGCATCCTCTCCGTGTGGTCCCTCGAAAGAAGGGGCTCCACCACCTCCGTGTAACCCTCAGCTCTCAAACCTGCAAGCAGAAGGGCGGACTTTACCTGCGCGGAGGCTTTCCTGTTGAAGAAGGATATACCCCTTATTTCTCCACCTCTTACGCACACGGGCAGGCGGTTGCCCCTTTCCCTTCCGTCCAGAAAGGCACCCATCTCTCTCAGAGGCTCCACCACCCTCAGCATAGGTCTCTGTCTCAGGCTCTTATCACCGGTTATCAGGGAAAAAAGGGGCTGAGTGGAAAGCACACCAAGCATCAGCCTTGCGGTGGTTCCTGAGTTTTTTGCATCCAGCACATCGGAAGGCTCGGAGAAAAGGTAATCCCTTCCATAAACCTTAAGCTCCTTTCCCTTCCTGATTATTTTTGTCCCAAGAGCTCTAAGGATGTTCAGGGTTGCTCTTGTGTCTGCGGAGTTGAGCCATTCTTTCACATAGCTCTCGCCACTTGCAAGAGAAGAGAGGATAACCGCCCTGTGAGATATGGACTTGTCTGAGGGAACTCTTAACTCACCCTTTACAGACCTTGCCCTGCCAAGTCTTAACATAAGGCTATTTTACCATGGCATCTCTTAGCCTTAGGAGCACTTCGTTTATGAGTAGCATACCTCTTCTGTTGAGCCTTACCCTTTCACCTTCCTCCTCAAAAAACTCTTCAAGCCCCTTCCCTAAATTCTCCAGAAGGCTCTTCTCCACCCCCCTTCTCGTCCTGAGAGCCACAAAAAGGTAGTCGTATAACCTTTCTCTACCCTCAAGCCTTTCCATATGTTCCACAGGCTTTTCTCCTCTATTCACCTTTTCCTGATAAAGTTTGAGGTTTCTGGTGTTTCCAAAGCGAAGGTTTCCTGCGAAGCTCCAGGCGGAGGGACCAAGCCCCAGAAATTCCTGATGGGTCCAGTAGAGAAGGTTGTGTTTGCATTCATAACCCTGAAGGGCAAAGTTGGACACTTCGTAGTGAACAAAACCCATGCTTTCAAGTCTTTCACAGATAAGCTCATACATGTCCCCGACCAGCTCATCTCCCGGGAGCTCCAGAAGACCTTTTGCGTGGAGCTTTCCCAGAAGTGTATCCTCGTAAGGCGTGAGAAGGTAGAAGGAAACATGGCTCACTGGCAAAGAGGCAAGAAGGTCAAGCTCTTCTTTAAGTTCCTCAAGGGTCTGTCCGTGGTAGCCAAACATTAGGTCCAGGTTTAGCCTTTCAAAGCCAGCCCTGTGGGCAGAGTTGAGACTTTTAATCGCATCCTCCACCCCATGAAGCCTTCCAAGAGCTCTCAGACCTTTCTCTCTCAGGCTTTGCACCCCAAGGCTTATCCTGTTAAAACCCATACCTTTTAAAATCTTGAAGTCCTCCGCGCTGTAGTTTTCAGGGTTGCATTCAAGGGTAAGTTCCTCAACCCCCGAAAGGTCCACAAGACAGGACAGCTTCTCAAGGAAGTCCTGGTAAAGCTCCGGTCTTATGAGAGAAGGTGTCCCTCCACCGAAGTAAAGGGTCCTGAGGTCAAAGTTCAGGTCCGCGTAAAGCTCGAGCTCTCCGAGGAGAAGGTTAAGATATTGCCTGTGGTCTGCTTCTGGTTCTACCAGTGAAAGAAAGTCGCAGTAAGGACATTTGTAGGAACAGAAGGGCACGTGAAAGTAAAGCCCCCTAACCATCCTCAAACCTTATCTGTCTTTTCCTCTGTTCTCTGATGATAGAAAGGGCAAGACCCATAAAGAGGGAAAAGGTAAGCACGCTACTTCCACCGTAGCTCACAAAGGGTAAGGGTATGCCTACCACCGGTGCCCATCCCATAGTCATCATAAGGTTTACAAGGCTCTGGAAAAGCCACAGACCTGCAAAGACACCGAGATAAGCCCTTTCCTGCGGGTGGGGTGTCCGCAGGGCATGGAGGGCTATTCTGTAAAAAATCAGAAATATTAGGGAAACAAGCAGGATACTGCCAAGAAAACCCCACTCCTCCGCTATCACAGAAAATATAAAGTCCGTATGCTTTTCAGGGAGGAAAAGAAGGTGAGATTGAGTTCCCTGAAGCAAGCCCTTTCCCCACAGCCCACCCGAGCCTATGGCTATAACAGACTGAACCAGCTGGTAGCCGCTACCATGGTAGTCTCTGTAGGGGTCAAGCACCGCAAGGATGCGCTCCTTCTGGTAGTCTTTCAAAAGATGCCAGAGAAGGGGTGAGGAGAGGGCAAGGATGAAGCCTGCAAGGACAAAGTATCTCCATCTCACACCCCAGAAAAAAAGGAGGAGGGTAAGGGTAACCCCGTAGGTTATGGTGGTGCCAAGGTCCGGCTGTTTCAGGGTGAGCACAGAAGGCAGTGCAAAGGCGAAGAGAAGTATAAGGCTCTCCTTGCTGAAGAGCCTTCTGGTGTGGCTAAGGGTGTAGAGGGAAAAAAGGGCGAAGGAGAACTTGAAGAGCTCCGAAGGCTGAAGGTTGACAGGACCAAGGTCAAGCCACCTCTTGGCACCATAGACAGTTTTTCCAAAAAGGGGCACAAGCACCAGAAAGAAGAGGTTTACAAAATAAACCAGAGGCGCCAGGTCATAAAGAGCTCTGAAGTTAAGCCTTGATAAAAGGATTAGAATGGACCAGCCAGCCATCAGGTATATTGTCTGCTTGATAAAGAGAGGTGAGGGACCTCCCCTGTAGGTGGCGCTGTATAAGCCCAGAAGTCCTATAAGACAGAGAGAAGCAAGGGCAAGGACCAGATAGGGGTCGTAGTCGGAGAGGAAACTTCTAAACAGCCTCTTCATAGTAAACAAGCCTTCCGCAGGAGGGACACGCCACCACCTCACCGGCAACGAGCCTTGAGTAGAGGGCAGAGGGTAGCTTTGTTCCACAGCTACCGCAGGCACCAAAGGCATCTATAGGAAGGGCTATCGGCAAACCGTGTTTCCTCTTGAGCCTTTCATACTCTTGAAGCAAGTCTCCTTCCGCCCCACTTTTGAGATTTTCAAGCTCCCTTTCCAGCTCTTCGAGCCTCCCCCTTAACCTTGCTTGAGAATACCTCATATCCGAGAGCTCTTCCTGAAGCTCTTCCAGCTCCCTGAGAAATCTTCTGTCCTCCTTCTCCCTTTCGAGAGCTCTTAGCTCTTCCTCCAGTCTTTTAAGGCTTTCCCCAAGCTTTATTGCGCAGTCCTCCTGTCTTGCCTTCTCCTTAAGAAGGGCTCTATATTCTTCCGCCTTCTTTACCAGATTTAACCTTTCCTCCGCCTTCTTAGCCTTTGCTATACACTCCTCCACCATTTTTCTGTGTTTTTCTATCTCCCTCTTAACTTCTTCTATCTTCCTTAGCAGGGCTTCTCTTTTTTCTTTGGACTTCTCCATACTTTCAATAACCTCTTCTATACGGGATTGAAGTTTTTCAAGGGCGGTTTTCGTTCTGAGGATTTCCATTTCCAGCTTCTGGAATTGCAGGATCTTTTGGAGTTTGTCAAACTTCACAAAGAATATAATATAAACCATGCTTGACCTTCTGATTAAGTCCGCAAGACTTCCCGGGGGACCTTCTGTAGATGTGGGTATAAAAGAAGGCTTGATAGTGGAGATAGGAGAGGAGATAAGGCAGGAGGCGAGATACACCATAAGGGCGGAGGGGAAGTTGCTCTTTCCTACCTTTGCCAACATGCATACCCACATATCCATGAGCCTTCTGAGAGGTCTTGGTGCTGACCTTCCACTTATGGACTGGCTTCAGAAGGTTATATGGGTGCTGGAAGGAGAGTTTGTATCCTCCGAATTTGTCAGGGATGGAGCTCTGATAGGCATTGCGGAAGCTATAAGTTCCGGGACTACCCTTTTTATGGACATGTATTTCTTTGAGGAGGCGGTGGCGGAGGTAGCTCATAGGGCGGGCATAAGGGCAGGTCTGGGCTTTGGCATACTTGACTTCCCCACAAAGGTTGCAAGCTCTCCCGAGGAATACCTTCAGAGGGCAAGGAGTTTTATAAGAGCCTTTAAAGAAGAGGAACTCCTTTTCCCTGTTCTTTGCCCTCATGCGGTTTACACCTGTTCACCAGATACCTTCAAGAAGTCTTTGGAGCTTGCCCTTGAGGAGGAGGTCTACCTCCATACACACATTGCGGAGACACCTTCGGAGGTGGAGGCTTCTCTTGAGAGGTTTGGCAAAAGACCCGTCGAGCACCTGCATTCTCTTGGAGTTCTTGGAGATAAGCTCCTTATGGCTCATGTGGTATGGACCACGGAGGAAGAGAGGGAGATGATAAGGGAAAAGGGTGCGAAGGTGCTCCACTGCCCTGAGAGTAATCTTAAACTTGCCTCGGGAATAGCACCAGTAAGTGACTATATAAGGAGGGGTATTCATGTGTGTCTTGGCACTGACGGACCAGCCTCCAACGACAATCTGGACATGCTGGAGGAAACAAGCCTCATGGTGAAACTTCAGAAGGGTATAAATCTCGATGCGAAGGCTATGGATGCGAGGACAGCTCTCAGAATTGCCACAGAGGAAGGTTTTAAGGCTGTGGGCATAAGGGCTGGAAGGGTTGAGGTAGGCTACGAGGCGGACCTTCTTCTTTTAAATCCTAACAGCCCCCATCTCCAACCCCTCTACGACCCTATAGCACAGCTTGTCTACTCCGCCAAATCCTCGGACATAGACACGGTGGTATGCAAAGGGAGGGTCCTTATGGAAAAGAGAGAGCTGAAAACCATAAACCAGGAAGAGGTCCTCTTCTTGGCAAACAAGTGGAAAAACAGGATAGAGGAATTTCTGAGGAGTAAAATGTTTAAATGACGGGGTGTGGCTCAGGTGGCAGAGCGTCGGCTTCGGGAGCCGAAGGTCAGGGGTTCAAGTCCCCTCACCCCGATGTTGAAAATCAATCAAAAGCAAAAATACCAGGGCTTATAAGTATAACACAAGCTAACAGGAATACACAAAAATTAACAACGATTTTCGGCAGGATTACGGCAAGCTCAAAACATTGGCTATCAAAGGAAAGAGAGAGGGCATAAAGCCCTTAAAGAGAAGTTAGGATAGGAAAGCAAGGACCTGAGTTAGCACGTGCTTGCAGGGTCTGAGAGAGCCTCTGCGAGAGTGGTCCGGACAGGTGCATTGGTAGGAGTAGGCTATCTGGGTCAGCCCATTCTTTACCACCTCTATCTTCTGAGCATACACCTTTCCATCTCCATTACAGATATCTCCGTCAAACTCCGCCCTGAAAGTATCCTCCTGCGTGTTCCAGCGAAATTCCTGAAAGAGCCAGGCATCCCTGCTTTCCTGTGAGCGAATATACTGCAGATTTTGTGTGCCTTGCTTACCTGCTCTGCAAAGTGCAGGCTATTAAAAGCAAGGAAGACACTTAAGAGCTCTCTTGTGAGGGCTTTAGCCTCTTTGTTGTCAATAGCTTGAAGTTTTGCAGAGGTTTAGCGGGCTATTGTCAAACATTCATAAAGTGCTTGACTATTATAGGTAAATTAATATATTTTCCATATCGGAGGTTAGAAAATGAAAAGATTTATGATTTACGGGCTTATTCTTCTTGGGACAGGCTACGCCCAGGAAGAGGACCCAGTAAAACATGTTCAGGAGCAAAGAAGAATGCTCAGAGAAGCTTTTGGGCTACTTCTGGAGCAATACATAGAAGAAGGTAGAGAGCTTTTTAAAAAGTATGGGCTCGATAGATGCGACTTTGGTGCAGGTCCGGGCGTAGTAAAGGGAGTGGCCGCAAGAATGCCAAGATACTTCCCCGACGCGGACAGGGTTATGTCTCTGGAGACCAGAATCTACTATTGCATAGCAAAGAATACGGGGAAAAGCCTTCAGCAGGTTTCATCGGAGATGACCAAAAACTGGCAAGGTCCGGGTTCAAGACCTCCTTCGGACATGGACAAGATATCCTTTTACATAGTATCGGAGTCAAGGGGTGAGAAGATAGACCCTCCCCTCAAACATCCAAAAGAAAGGGAAGCCCTCAAAGTTGCAGAAGCTGTATTTTACAGGAGATGGGGCGCCCTTGACTTTTCCTGCGCGGTCTGTCATGCGGGTGATGGTAAAAGAATAAGACTACAGCAGACCTCCAATTACTCAGAACCCTATCCAAAAGCAAAACAGCAGGAGTTTAACATATACCCTATCTTTAGAGCTGCCAGTGAAGCAACCCAATATGCTCACCACCGCTGGGCTGACTGCTTCTGGCAGATGAGGCTTCCCACACTCATACCTGGCTCTCTCCTGTCGGATGCGCTTACCTTATATGTGTATCACATGATAAGGGGTAAGACCATGGAAGGCCCAAGCGTATCAAGATAGGGAGGTGCATACATGAGGAAGGTGTTTTTGTCTATCGTATTTCTTACCCTTGCACCCCTGGTGGTAGATGCTCAGAAGAAAAGCAGAAAACAAGAGGAAAATATAGAGCCTCTTGTGGAGAAATATATAAGAGAGTCTTTTGAACCCGTCCCTGGCTACCTGGGTGTTAACCTGGGCATGGCTCAGGATTATTCACAGAAGATGTGTAGTAAGCACAAAGATAAACTTCCACCGAAGGTTTCTGAGGAAGTTAGGAGTATAGAGCAGTCTACCATAAAATACCCCTCTTACTTTAACGGAGACTGGATGATAATAATGGAAAAGGGCGATTGGAAGAGAGTTGCCCCTTTTGCCAAGTCGGGAAGGGGCTTTAGAGCGGGGAAGTTGCTCACCGACCCCGTAGACCTTAGAGCCTTTGGCAACTGTCAAGCCTGTCACATGCTGGAGAAGGCGGAGGTGGTTGGTGGAAACTTTGGTCCACCTTTGACCCACTACGGAAAGAGGGGTATAACACCTGAGGTGATAAAATACACCTACGAGAAGATATACAACGCCTGGGCTTATGTTCCCTGCTCCAGCATGCCGAGATATGGCTACCATGGGCTTCTGAGCCCGGAGCAGATAGCAGACTTTGTCCATTACCTGCTCTCACCAGACTCCCCCATAAACAAGTAAAGACCGGAATCTGTGTTATACTTTCTATGCTTTAAAATTCTCTCAGGAGGTCACCGTGGCAAACATTGTTATAACCCCCATGACTTTTAAGCCTGCTTACGAGCTGGATGCGGAGATAGTGGAGCGCAAAGGGACGGGACACCCCGATACGATGTGCGACTACCTTGCGGAGAACCTTTCCAGAGAGCTCTGCAAGTGGTATTTAAGAGAATACGGTGCGGTTATGCACCACAACGTGGACAAGGCTCTTCTGGTTGGCGGTGTGGCAAGGGCAGAGTTCGGCGGTGGTGAGGTGATAGAACCCATAGAGATATATCTTGTGGGAAGGGCTATTCTGGAAAAGGAAGGCAAAAAACTCGATGCACATGAGCTTGCGGTAGAAAGTGCAAAAGAATGGCTAAAGGCAAACCTAAGAAACCTTGAAGTGGAAAAACACGTAAGGATACACACAAAGATAAAACCCGGAAGCAAAGACCTTGTGGAGCTCTTTGAAAGGTTTCAGAAAAGAGGTGAGGTGCCTCTGGCAAACGATACTTCCTTCGGTGTGGGTTATGCGCCCCTCGACAGCCTTGAGAAAGCAGTTTTTGAAGCGGAAAGGTTTCTCAATTCAGAGGCTATGAAAAAGGAACATCCGGAGATAGGTGAAGACATAAAAGTCATGGGTGTGCGTATAAGGGACAGGTTTAGGCTAACCATAGCCCTCGCTTTCGTAGGAAGATACATAAAAAACATAGATGAATACTTTCAGAAGAAAGAATCCATACACAGAAAGGTAAAGGACAGAGTGGAAAGTCTGATAGGTAGGGAAGTGGACATATTCATAAACACTGCGGACAGCAAAGAGGAAAAGTCGGTTTATATAACGGTGACAGGCACTTCTGCGGAGCAGGGTGATGACGGACAGGTAGGCAGGGGTAACAGGGTCAACGGTCTTATAACACCCTACAGACCCATGAGCTTAGAGGCGGCAGCGGGCAAAAACCCCATATCTCACATAGGAAAGATATACAACCGGGTGGCAAACCTCATAGCTCAGAGAGTGGTGGAGGAGGTGGAAGAGGTGGAAGAAGCCTACTGCTACATAGTTTCTCAGATAGGAAAACCTATAAACGAGCCTCAGGTGCTGGATGTGAGCGTAAGAAGCAAAAAAGAGCTTAAAGTGGTTCAGGACATGGTTAAAAGGATAGCTCAGGAAGAGTTAGAGAAAATGCCCGATGTCTGGAAAGGTTTTGTGGAAGGACTGTATCCGGTAGCCTGATAGTGGTAGAATATAGCCATGGAGTATGTGGGTATTTTGATATTTTTCTTTATAGCGGTCTTTGTTGGCTTAGCCTTTAGCTTTCTTAACAACCTTTTAGGTCCAAAGACCAGAGAGAAAATGGAAGGCTACCCTTACGAGTGTGGTGTTCCTCTCTACGACCCAGAAGCAAGAGGAGTATTCAAGCAGGGCTATTACTTGCTGGGCATATCCCTTATACTCTTTGACATTGAGGTAGCCTTTCTTTTTCCGTGGGTGGTGGTCTTTGAAGAAGTTGGTCTTTATGGACTTATTGGAGCCCTTCTCTTTATTTTCATCCTCACCCTTGGGCTTGCTTACAAGTGGAAGAAGGGAGCTCTCAGGTGGCAAATTTAAGACAAGGGCTATAATATAAAGCCATGGCTGTTTTACCCTATGAAGTCTACAAGATACTTGAAGAGGAGCTTGGCAAGGAAAAGGCAGAAAGAGTGGGCAGTATAATAGAGCAATCCCTTAAACTTATAGAACAAAAAGCCTACGAAGCAAAAGCCTATCTTAAAAGCAGAGCTAAAAGATGAACTTGCCAAGGAGTTGGCTACTAAGGCGGATATAGCAGAAACAAAAGTTGAAACGGAAAAGGTGAGGACTGAAGTAGAGAAGGTAAAAGCTGAAGTAGAAAAAGTAAGGGCTGAAGTGGAAAAAGTAAGGGCTAGATAAAAGCGGAGATTGCGGAGCTAAGGGCGGAGATAAGGGTCATAAAATTTATGGTTTTTTTACTGGCATTTCTTGTAGTTTTCTTCAACAGAGACACACTGGCATGGCTTTTAGAGATGCTTAAAATGTTAAGGTAAGGAGGTTTATCATGGCTATGTTAAATTCTAACGGTTTTGTCCTTACAACGGTGGATGAGCTTTTGAGCTGGGGTAGGCGTAATGCTCTCTGGCCTCTGACAATAGGGCTTGCCTGCTGTGCTATAGAGATGATGCACGCAGCCGCTTCAAGGTTTGACCTTGACAGGCTTGGCGTTATATTCAGAGCTTCACCCAGACAGGCAGACCTTCTCATAGTGGCTGGAACTGTGGTTAACAAAGTGGCACCAATGCTCAAACTCCTCTGGGAGCAGATGCCTGACCCCAAATGGTGCATCACCATGGGTGGATGTGCCTCCGCAGGAGGACCTTTTCCAACCTATTCCACACTTCAAGGCATGGACAGAATCATACCGGTGGATGTTTACATACCAGGCTGTCCACCCCACCCTCAGGGACTTCTGTATGGCATACTTCAGCTTCAGAAGAAGATAAAGGAAAAGGGTGTAAAGAAATACGACAAAGCCTTTGAGGAGTTCAAAAAGGACATGGAGCGTCAGGGATTGGTTCCAAGGGAAATAACAGTGTGAGGTAAACTATGCCTTGGATGAACAAGATAACCGCAGACAGCATAAAGTTTGACTTCAAGGATGTGGAGGTAGAGTTTACAAAGCACACCACAAACCTTTATGTGAAACAGGAGAAACTCATAGACCTGCTAAAACATCTGAAAGAAAAGGAAGGTTACAGGCTTTTTATAGACCACACATGCATAGACTTTCCTGAAAAAAAGGAGAGATTTCAAGGTGTATACATACTTTACAACCCGGATACTAACGAAAGGGTTTTGGTGAAAACCTGGGCTAAAGATGGCAGTCTTCCTTCTGTTGAAAAGCTCTGGGCGTGCGCTCGCTGGGCGGAGAGAGAAGCTTATGATATGTTTGGAGTCCAATACAGAGGACATGAAAACCTCAGAAGGATGTTTATGTGAGGGCTATCCATATTTTCCTCTAAGAAAAGACTTTCCTTTAGGTGGCATTCCTGAGGTGGAATTACCTTCTCTCACAGAGCTCTATGCTGGCAGGACCGAACCACCGAGCCATGACTATGAGCTAATACACACAAGGGTGGCTACACTCGAAGACCTCGAGAGAACGGAAAAGTCAAGGCTTCAAAAGAAAGCACAGCTAATGCTAAACTGGGGACCTTTGCATCCGGGAACACATGGAACTATATGGTTTCTCTTTGACCTTGATGGCGAAAGGGTGGTGCAGTCG
>JBCNVH010000028.1:0-12787 GCA_039630295.1 Aquificaceae bacterium
AGAAGAAGCCATAAAGAGAGCTCTGGAGCAAAAGGAAAAACCATCCTTTATATCAGTAAGGACCCACCTTGGGTATGGCTCACCAAAGCAGGATGATGCCAGCGTGCATGGTGCACCTCTTGGAAAGGAAAATGCACTTCAGACAAAGAAAAACTTTGGATGGACGGAGGAAGAGTTTTACCTTCCTGAGGAAGTCCAGGCTTACAGGGAGGAAAGAAGGAAAAAAGGGGAAGAGCTCCAAGGTGCCTGGAATAAGCTTTTTGAAGCTTACAGAGAAAAATATCCGGACCTTGCAGAGCTCCTTGTGAAAACCTTTAAAAGAGACTGGGGGGCGGAACACAGAAAGCTCATGCCTACCTTTACCGAGCCTATGGCAACCCGTCAGGCGAGCGGTAAGGTGCTGAACAGCATAGCAAAATCCATGCCCTTTCTCTTTGGAGGCTCGGCGGACCTTTCAGAGTCCAACAACACTTACCTCCACAACATGGGAGACTTCTCCGCAGAGAAGCCCCTCGGAAGAAACCTCCACTTTGGTGTTAGGGAGCACGCTATGGGCACAATCCTGAACGGTATGGCTTACCATGGTGGCATACTTCCTTACGGTGGAACTTTTCTTGTTTTCTCGGACTACATGAGACCTTCTATAAGGTTAGCCGGTTTAGCCGGGCTTCAGGTGGTCTATGTTTTTACCCATGACTCCATCGGGCTTGGAGAGGATGGTCCCACCCACCAGCCTGTGGAACATCTGAGCTCTCTCAGGCTTATACCTAACCTTTGGGTTATCAGACCTGCTGATGCCAACGAGACCGCAGTTGCCTGGGAGCTCGCCATAGAGAGAAAAACAGGACCCACCGCTCTGGTGCTCACAAGACAGAAAGTGCCTCTTATTGACCGCTCCAAGTATCCACCTGCGGAGAGCATCAAAAAAGGTGCTTATGTGCTTCTTGAATGCGAAGGTCTTCCGGAGCTCATAATCCTTGCCAGCGGTTCAGAGGTCCATCCTGCTCTAAAAGCTGGAGAGCTCCTGCGGTCAGAAGGTCTAAAGGTCAGAGTTATAAACATGGCAAGCTTTGAGCTCTTTGAAGAGCAGGAAGGGAGCTACAGAAACTCACTCCTGCCACTGGAGGTAAGGAAAAGGGTAGCGGTAGAGGCAGGAAGGGGCATGTGCTGGCACAGGTATGTAGGTCTTGAGGGTCTTGTCATAAGCCTTGAAACCTTTGGTAAGTCCGCACCCGGAGATGCGCTCATGGAATACTTCGGCTTTACTGTGGAGAAGATAGTGCGCAGGATAAGAGAATTTTTCAAGCTCTAAGGCTTTTACTGTGAGGTCTAACCCTTACATCCTCTCCGCTATCGCCCTTGCAAAGTCCATCGTGGAGAGCTCTTTAGCCTCCAGACCCATCCTTCTAAAACCAGCGGCTATGTCAGGTGTGCCAAGCCTTTCCTCTATTGCTCTCTTCACCGCCTCGTAAATAAGCAGGGCTGGCTCTTTCCAGCCAAGATATTCAAGCATCATCGCACCTGAGAGGGTAAGAGACAGAGGGTTTGCCACACCCCTTCCCGCTATGTCGTAGGCTGTGCCATGGGTAGACTCGAAAAGGGCGTATCCATCCCCTATGTTTCCGCTGGGCACAAAGCCAGGACCACCCACAAGAGCTGACGCAAGGTCAGAAATGTAGTCTCCGTTAAGGTTCTGGGTGATTATCACATCGTAAGCCTCGGGCTTCAGGACCAACTGCATGAGCATCTGGTCTGTTATAACCCTTACCATCAGCACCTGACCCTGAGATGGTTCTCCCTCAGTTAGAACTTTACCCTCAAACTCCGGCTCCTTTGCCACCTCAAAAGCCCAGTTCATAAAAGCACCTTCTGTCGCCTTCATTATATTACCCTTTCCCACCACAGCCACAACCCTCTTGCCGTTTTCCAGAGCCCATCGCAGAGCTTTCCTTACGTGCCTTTTGGTTTTGTATTCGCTCATGGGCTTTATCGTTATTCCGCAGTCCTCAGGTAATGCATATTCGGAGACACCCATCTCCTTTATGAAAAATTCTCTGACCTTCTTCGTGTTTTCAGCCTTTGGCATGTATTCCACAGCCATGTAAACATCGTCAGAGTTTTCTCTAAAGACCGCCACGTTAACCCTCTGGGGGTCCGGTATGGGTGTGGGCTGACCCAGCCAGTAGACGGGTCTTATGGCGGAGTAAAAGTCCATGGACTGACGGAGGATAGCGTTGAGAGACTTTCCTCCCTTACCCACAGGTGTTCCCAGAGGTCCCTTTATAGAGACCACAGCTTCTTTGAGGACCTCGAGGGTTTCCTCTGGCATGCGTTTGCCTGTCTTTTCCTCCGCCTTGTCCCCTGCCAGAAGTTCCACCCAGTGTATCCTTTTCTTTCCGCCGTAGGCTTTTTCCACTGCGGTGTTTACCACATGTATCATGGCGGGTGTAATCTCGGGACCTATGCCGTCCCCCTCGATGTAGGGTATGGCAGGGTTGTCAGGCACCTCAAGGCTTTTGTCCTCTTTAAGCCTTATAAACTTAGCTTCTTGCGGAAGCCTTGCCTTTCCTTCCCAAACATGGACATTTTCCCATTTCATTCCTGCACCTCTCTGCTTTTTAAACATTCTAACACAGAAAAAGTATGATATAAATCATGTTGAAGTTGTGTGAATTTATAGTTATAATTATCAAGAAGCGCCTGGTTCCCTCGTGCGTCCTTGATGGTGCGCCATTTGGGGCTTCGCCCCCTTCTTTTAAAATATCAGAAAATTCCGACCATGTTAAGTTAAAATTAACCCGTATGGACTGGCTCAGCCTTTCTGTGGACTACGGGGTGATAGGACTTTTAATGCTTCTGAGTTTCCTCTCTTTGGGTATAACCATCGAAAGACTGTTCTTTTATAGGAGGGTCAATTTGGAGAGCTTTTCCACACGGCAGGAGCTTGAGATAGAACTGACTAAGGGACTTTTCATCCTTGCCTCTGTGGCTTCCAACGCACCCTACATAGGACTTCTGGGAACGGTGCTGGGCATCATGCTCACCTTCTACACCATAGGACAGGAGGGTTTTGTGGATACGAACAGGGTTATGGTAGGACTTGCCCTTGCTCTTAAGGCTACTGCGGTTGGGCTTCTGGTTGCCATACCTTCCTCCGTCTTATACAACTACCTTCTGAGAAAGGTAAGAGAAAAGGTGATGCTCTGGGAGACAAGAAATGGAGGACAGAGAATTTAGCTCTATAAATGTTATACCCCTTGTGGACATCATGCTTGTGCTGCTTACCATAGTCCTGATTACCGCCACCTTTGTGGTTCAGGGCTCCATTCCGGTGAACCTGCCTGAGGCAAGCAAAAAGCATGAAGAAGCCTTGAGGAGCCTTGAGATAGTTCTGACAAGAGAAGGTAAGCTCTTCTTTGAGGGAAGAGAGGTAAGCCTGAAGGAACTGGAAAAAATACTCGGAAGCCTGAACCCGGACACAAGGATAATCATAGCGGGCGACAGAGAGGCAAACCTTCAGAGCCTGGTGAGCCTTCTTGACCTTCTTAAAAGAAAGGGCTTTGAGAGGGTCTCCATAAGGACAGAGGTGGGAGCGTGAGCTACAGCCTTAAGGCTTACCTTATCTCCTTTCTGATACATGCCACCCTTTTTCTCCTTTTTATGTTCTCTCCTCTCCTTAGCCTGCAGAAAGTCAAAAAGCCGGTGGAGATAGACCTGAGCCTCGAAGAACCTGAGATTTCTGAATTTGAGAAAGGAAAAGAAGAGCTGGAGCGGTCCAAAGCGGAAAAGTTTAAGATAGAAAAGCTTCATCCAAACCCGCAACTTCAGAAACCCGGAGCTGAAAAGGGGGAAGGCAGGCTTCAGGAGATAAGCCGGACTCAACCAGAGGAAAAGGCTACTCCTGAAGAAGCCTTAGCCACGGCTCAGGACAAAAGGCTGGCTCAGGAAGTGTTAGCCCATACCAACGAAGGCTTAAGCTCCGTGGAGAGAAAAACCGCACACAACCCACAAACACCTGCCTTCAGGGGTCAGGGGGAGTCTACAAACATTCCAACTCCAAAACCTCCGGAAACTCAAGGAGAGCAATACCTGAGAGAAAAGCTTTCTCTGATATCCCAGATAGTGCAGAAGAGCATAAGCTATCCACCCCTTGCGCGAAGGATGGGCTGGGAGGGAAAGGTGGTGCTTGCCATAAGGATTGGAGAGGATGGTTCTCTGAAAGAGGTAAAGGTTCTGGAAAGCTCGGGTTATGAGATTCTGGACAGGAATGCGGTTGAGACGGTCAAAAGAGTGGCAGGACTTCTACCCAAGCCACCGGTGGAAGTGGTGGTAAAGCTACCTGTCAGGTATGGTCTGGAGTGAAGTTTGCAACTAAAAAGTCCCCAATTCTCTTAAAATATTCTCATGGCTCTCCTGCTTTCATACAGAAAGAAAAATCCTCTTATACATCCCTCTGTTTTTCTTGCGGAGAATGCGGTAGTTATAGGCGATGTGGAGGTAGGTGAAGACTCCTCTCTGTGGTATGGGGTGGTGGTAAGGGGAGATGTGAACTACATCCGTATAGGTAGAGGGACGAACATACAGGATAACTCGGTGGTGCATGTAACCCACCATACCCACCCCACAGTTATAGGAGATTATGTAACGGTAGGGCACAGGGTTATCCTCCACGGTTGCAGGATAGGCAACCGGGTGCTTGTAGGCATGGGTGCTGTGGTGATGGATGGTGTGGAAATTGAGGACTGGGTGCTGGTAGGTGCGGGTGCCCTCCTGACGCCGGGCAAGAAGTTTCCCTCCGGAGTGCTGGTGGCAGGTTTCCCTGCAAAGGTAGTAAGAGAGCTTAGAGAGGAGGAGCTTAAACTCATAGAGGAATCCGCAAAGAACTACATAAGCTATAAGGAGGAATACCTGAAAGGGGCTATCCAGCTATAGGAGAGTTTCAGAAAGGATAGGGTAAAATATTCCACCATGCGTCAGGAAAGAATTTTCACGCCAGGTCCTGTAGAACTTCCGGATAGGGTAAGAGAAAGCCTGGGAAGACAGATTATCCATCACCGAACCGAGGAGTTCAGAAGAGCTTTTCTTGAGCTGAGAGAGCTCTTTAAAAGACTCATGGAAGACCCATCGGAGAACTTTGTCTTCTTCGCCTCCTCCGGCACAGGTGCGATGGAATCTGCGGTTCTCAACTTTTTCAGAGAGGGTGAAAAGGTCCTGGTGGTAAACGGTGGAAAGTTTGGTGAAAGATGGCTTAAGCTGGCACATCACTGGGGTTTAAAGCCTCTGGAATACGGGGTAGAGTGGGGCAGGTCCGCAGACCCTGAGAGGATAAGGGAACTTCTGAGAGAAAACCCTGACTGTAAGGGAGTTCTCTTCCAGATATCGGAGACCTCTACAGGTGCCTACCACCCCGCGGAGGAGATAGGAAAGGTGTGTCAGGAGTTTGGGGTTCTGTGTGTGGCGGATGCCATAACCGCTCTGGGCGTATACCACATAAAGCCTTCTCTATGGTGTCTTGATGTGGTGGTAGGTGGTTCCCAGAAGGGCTTTCTCCTGCCACCCGGTCTCTCCACCCTGTGGTTCTCCCAGAGGGCTGAGAAGAGCCTGGTAGACAGAGCCTTTTACTTCAGCCTTAAGAGAGAACTCTCAAAGCAGAAGGAAGGTCAAACTGCCTGGACACCCGCCATAAGCCTCATACTTGCCATGAAGGAATCTCTCCAGATACTTCTGGAAGAGGGTATGGAAAAGGTGGAAAGGAGGCACAGGGCAATATCGGAGGGGACTTTAAGGGCTATGGAAGTGCTGGGGCTGAGAAGGTTTGCCCAGATACCCAGCATCTCGGTGAGTGCCATAGGCTCAGAAAGGTCCGAGGAGATAAGGAGAGAGCTCCTAAGGCTTGGTATAAGGGTGGCAGGTGGGCAGGAAGAACTCAAGGGTAGGATATTCCGCATATCTCACATGGGCATGGACCCGAAGGACGGTCTTATGCTTGTAGGTATGATAGAGGTGGTTTTAAAAAGGCTTGGCTTTGACATAAGCCTGGGTGAGGGTGTAAAAGCCTACACCAGAACCCTTATGGAAAGGGAACTATGGTAAAGCTCTACATCATAAGACATGCGGAGAGCCAGTGGAACCCTATAGGCAGGTATCAGGGTCTACTTGACCCGGAGCTCTCAGAAAGGGGAGTAGAACAGGCAAAAAGGCTGGGCGAATATTTTAAAAGTGTGGAGCTTGACGCCATATATTCCTCACCCCTTAAGAGGACAAAAGACACCGCCCTACAGGTGGCGAGGGTCAGGGGGCTGGAAGTCCTGCCGGAGGAGAGGGTTTTGGAGATAGACCATGGGGTCTGGTCAGGGCTACTGGTGGAAGAGGTGCAGAAGAGGTTTCCTGAGCAGTTCAGACAGTGGATGGAAGAACCTCAAAAGGTAAGTTTTGAAGGGGGCGAAAGCCTCCAGCAGGTTTATGAAAGGGTAAGTAGCTTTCTGGAGGAGGTAAAGGAAAGGCACTGGGGGCAGTCGGTGGCGGTTGTATCTCACACGGTGCCCATAAGAGCCATGTTCTGTAGCCTCCTGAAGGTGGACCTTTCAAGGTTCTGGTCCTTCGGCTGCGATAATGCCAGCTACTCCCTTGTCCATATGGAAAAAGACAGGAATGTTATAATGAGACTGAACATCACCTGCCATCTGGGGGACCTTTATGTGGAAGCTCACAAAGCTCTTTAGTCTTTTCCTCCTTCTGACGCTTGCCTTTTCTCAGCAGATAACCCGCGAGTTTGACGTGAAAGTGGAGCTCACAGGAAGGCTTTACGAGGAAAAACCCAGGCTGAGCCCGCCCACCAGTCTGCCTCTGCCACCCGCAAGGGAGCTGAACCTTACTCCCCTGCTCCTTGAGGCACCAAAGAGTATGGAATTTGTTCAGGTTAAACCCTTAGAGAGAGGAGGGGGCATAAGCTGTGGAGAGCCAAAAGATGCCTTAGCCTACAGGCTGGGTGTGGACCACTATCTAAAAGGAAAATATGAGCTTGCCCAGGAAGAGCTGGGAAAAGTTTTGCTCCTGCCCAGCTCACCCTTCAAACCTATGGCAGAGTATGTGCTCGGTATAATAGCTTATTCAAAAAAAGAAGGGGAGAGGGCTATGGAGCTCTTCAGGAGCTCCTGTGGGTTCTCTCACATGTATCAGAAGCCTGCCTGCGAAGCCTACTACGCCCTCCATTTCAGTCTCAGAAACTCCCTCCCCGAAAACCAGGATAACCTCTGGCAGGCAGTAAAAGCCCTGAAGGAAGGAAAAGAAGCAAAGCCCTTCTGTGAGAATGTGGTCTTTTCTCAATACTGCCTTTATGTTTCCAACTTTGTAGAAGGTAAGGAAAACCCCCTCTACAGGGATAGCACCCTGCTCAGGTCAGGAATAATCCACTATCTTAAGGGAGACTTTAAGAAGGCAAGAGAAGTCTTTTCCCTCTACTCAACACCCGGCAGACCCTACAGAGAGGTAGCCCTTTACTACCTTGCGCTCCTTGAATACAGGGAAGGTAAAGTGGAGCAGGCTCTCAAATATGCGAGCATACTGGAGACTATAAGCCTTCCCTTAGCAGGTGAGCTCTACGCCTACATATCGGAGAAGGACCCTTACCTTTCAAGGCTTACTTACTCTCTGACGAGGGACACGCGCTTTCTGGAAAGGGCGGGCATCATAGCCTACAACTCTGGAGACTATGCCCTTGCCTACCGCAACTTTCTGGAAGCTTCGAACCTCAGGTATGGGCTTTACTCTGCGGTAAAGATGGGAGACTACAGAAGGGTTATACAGCTTCTGAAGGAGAAGAAGGCAAAGGATAGAGAAGAATACCTCTGGCTTCTTGAAGCCCTCTACTGGTCCGGTGAGGATATGTCCGGGGTGCTTTCAGAAACCGCAAAAGCTTTTCCGGAAATCCATAGAGAATACTCAGGCTGGGAGAGGTTCAGGAAGGGAGACTGGCTGGGAGCTCTTGGCTTTTTTGAAGACCCCTACTACAGGGCTATAGCACTTTACAACCTCAGAAGATACAGTGAGGTGATAAACACCTTACAGGGTAGGGCGGACCAGAGGTCAAACCTCCTAAAGGCAAGGTCAGCTCTTATGCTGGGTGAGCCGGGACTTGCCAGAAGCTTCCTGACGGAGAAGTCGGGAGACGAGCTCTACCTTCTGGGTCTTTCCGACTTTTTAGAGGGCAACTATTCAAAGGCTGTTTCCTTCGTTGACCGGGTTTCTGGCGATCACTCGCTGGTGGCGGGCGCTTTGCTAGAGCGGGCGACAGTCACTACAACATGGGAAACACTGGCAAGGCAAAGGAAAGCTACTATCAGGTTCTACGCAGGTTCCCCGATAGCGAGGAAGCAAAACAGGCAACCCTTGCCCTCTTAGATTTTGGGGGTAAGGAGATAGGCGAGGAGGAGATGGAAAAGCTCCTTCTGGACTACATGGCAAAGGAGAAGAACCCTTCTCCGGAGATCCTCTACCAGTATGCAAGCCTGCAGGCAAGGAAGGGCAACAGGAAGGAGGCAGAAAAGCAGTTCTTGAAGCTTCTTGATACTCCCCTCAAGTTTAAAGCCATACTGAAACTGGCGGAGCTGGAAGAGGAAACCTCTAAAAGATTAGTGCTCCTGTATAAGGTTTACAGAGAGGCTGAAGGAGAAGAGGAGAGAAGCAGGGCAAGGGAGGAGCTGGTAAAGATTTACACCCTTGCAAGAGACACGAAAAGCCTTGCGGACCTCCTTGCAGAGGGTAGCAAGCAGGACAAAGTTAGAGCTGTGGGTTTATACATAAGCATAAAGGACCTGCGCTCCGCCCTTGCAGTGGCTGGTGAGCTTATGAAGGCGGGTTACAGGGACCAGGAGTTTGAGAGATACCTTCTGGACCTATACAAACAGACGGATGAAACCTCTTTACTGGAATACCTCTCGAACAGTCTGGACAGAAACCTCAGAGGACAGGCTGTATACCTGCAGGGACAGAACTGGATAAAAAGGGGTGAAAAGAGAAAAGCTCTTGAGAAGATGGTGGAGGTCTCGGTGAACTACAGGGGAGAGCCCTATTACAACAGGGCGGTTCTGGAGGGTGCTAAAATACTCCTTGAGATGGGGGCAAAGAGGGATGCAAGCTGTATGCTTGACAGGTTTGACTTGAGCAAGGCGGAGCCTGAGGACATAAGCCTGCACAACACCTTAAAGCAGGGACTACCTAAATGTGAGGTAAGATAGGATGGAAGGCTTTTTTGAGCTCTTACAGAAGGGTGGACTTGCCATGTATCCCCTCCTCCTTCTGTCTCTCCTTTCCTGGGCGGTCATAGTGGAGAGGGTGATGAACCTGAGAACTGCCAGTTATAGGGGTAGGTCTTTGAAGGAACTAAAACCTCTGCTGGCGGGTAAAGACCTGGAGGGGGCGATAAAGCTCCTTTCCACTGACAGCTCTCATATGGCGGTGGTGTTGAGAGAATTGCTGGAGGACTACAGAGAGGGAAGGCTCACGAAGGAAGACATGATGAAAACCCTGGACTTTGAAATCTCTCTGCTTGTGCCCAGGCTGGAGAAAAACTTAGCCCTTCTTTCCACCGTTGCCAGCACCGCACCCCTCATAGGGCTCTTCGGCACCATAACGGGGCTTATAAAGGTCTTTTCTGCCTTTGCGGTGGCAGACCCAGAGCAGGCTATGGTCCTGCTCTCAAAGGGCATAAGCGAAGCTCTTGTAGCAGCCGCCACCGGTCTCGCGGTTGCCATACCAGCCCTGCTGGCTTACTGGCTCTTCAGGATATGGGGCAACAGCCTCCTGAACAGGATAGAGGAAGAGGTCTTTGAAGTCATAAGGGTTCTGAGATGAGAAGGAGGAGGTTAAGCTACGACGAAAGGGCTTACATAGATGTGGTGCCTCTTGTGGACACCCTTCTTGCGGTTTTTCTCTTTCTTGCCCTGCTTGCCTTCCAATCCCCTATAACCTTTCTGGCGGTCAAACTGCCCTTTGCGAAGGAGGGTGAAAAGCTGAGCCTTGAGGTGTTCAGGGTTCAGGTATTTAAGGAAGGAAGGTATGAGATAGGGGGAAAGGAGGTGAGCCTTCAGGAGCTGGAAAGACTTCTGGAGGAGAAAAAACCAAAGACCCTCCTGCTGGAGGCGGATGAGGATGCACCCCATAAGTTTGTGGTTGCCCTCATGGACCTGGGTAAAAGGAAAGGTGTGGAGAGCCTGCTTATAGGTGTGAGAAACAGAAGATGAGTTTTTTTCTGAAGAAGCTGTTCGGCTTTCTTCTACTTCCCCCCACCCTTTTCATACTTCTTTTCCTGCTTCTGGCAATCCTCTCAAAGAGGAGAGTTGTAAGCCTTCTGTCTCTTCTTGGTGCCCTTACGCTCTACATGCTCTCTGTGGAGCCTGTGAAGGATATGCTCTACAGACCCCTTGAAAAGGCTCATCCTGTGCCTCAAAGGCTTGAGGTGGACGCCATAGTGGTGCTGGGTGGAGGTTCATACAAGACAGGCATTCTTAAAGAGGACTCCATGAAGAGACTGCTCACCGGCTTTCTCCTTCACAGAGAGCATGGTCTTCCCATAATCCTCTCTGGTGGTGCAAGCCTTGGCAGTCTTCCTGAGGCGGAGGTGATGAAGCAGCTCCTTGAGGAGCTGGGTGTGGACAGAAAAAGCATCATTACGGAAGCCCGCAGCAGGGATACCTATGAAAACGCCCTGTATGTAAAGGAGATATGCAGGAAAAGTCCTTCAGGAGGGTTGCCCTCGTAACCTCAGCCTACCACATGCCCAGAGCTGTGAACACCTTCAGAAGGGCTGGGCTTGGAGGTGGTGCCTTACCCTACAGATTTCAAACAGGATAGACGATATAACCTCTACAGCCTCATACCAAGTATGGGCGTTCTGAACGACAGCTACAAAGCCCTGAGAGAGCACTTAGGAGGTCTGGCTTACAGCCTGCTTTATTAAGCCCTCTCTGTAAAGTCCTTCTCTTATGGCGTTCAAGAGCGTCTCCAGAGCTTCCCTATAGTCTCCTGCCCTTATCTTGCATCCCGAGGCGTATTTGTGCCCGCCACCGCCAAGAGACTGAGCTATCCTTGCCACATCCACCCTTCCCTTTGACCTCAGAGAAACCTTCCATATGGACTCCTCCGGTTTTTCTATGATGGCGTAGGCTACCTCCACACCTTCGATGGACCTTGGGTAGTTCACAAGACCTTCGCTGTCCGCGTAGTCACACCCCGTTTCCTTAAAAAATCGGTCAAATACGCTTATGCCTGCCACAAGTCCATCCTCGTGAAGGGTAAGGGTATCAAGGACTCGGGATATGAGCTTCATCTTGCTGGCGCTCTCGCGCTCCGCAAAGTTAACAAAGGTCCAGTGAGGCTTTGCACCGAGCTCTACAAGTTCCTTGGCTATTCTGAAAGTCTCTGCGTTCGTATTGGAATACTTGAAAAAACCCGTATCGGTTGCAAGACCTGCATACAGGTTGTCCGCTATGCTTTCGTCTATGGCGGATCTGTCCCAGGCGCAGAGCAACCGGTATATAAGGGCTGTGGTGGAAGGTGCCTCCGGATCTATGTAGTCCTGTTCTCCGTAAAAGTCGCCTCCTACATGATGGTCAATCCTTACCTTTTTGAAAGCCTTTACTTCTGCGTTAACCCTGTAAAAGCCACTGGCATCCACCACTATGGCAAGACTAAAGACCTCATCCACAGGAAGTCTCATAACTTGGTCAGCACCGGGAAGGAAGTCAAGGAAGTGAGGCACTCGGTCTTTACATCCTACCGCTACCCTTTTTCCCTTCTTCTTGAGAAAGAGATAAAGGGCAAGGGCGCTGCCCAGCGTGTCCGCATCCGGGTTTTCGTGGCTTGCCACCAGTATAGGACCCTTTTCCTCCTTGAGAAGTTCTAAAAGGGGTATGCTCTCTTCCACCATAACCGCCTCCTAAACCTGAATTGTTAAATTTATACTTTCTGAAGCACTCCTGCACATCTTTTGCAAACCTCTCCTTCAAACTCTTCCTCCGGGTAATAGAGCCAGCATCTGGGACACTTTCTGCCCTCCGCACGGGAAACTCCCACCTTTAAGCCCCCCTCCTCCAGTCTGTATTGACCACCTTCCTTAAACTCCACACCGCTCACCGTGAATATGTATTTAAGGTAGTCTTCGTAATCCTTGAGCTTCTCAAGCCCTTCTCCCCAAAGGAATACCTGCGCCTCGTAAGGGTGGTTTATGGACTTTTCCCTTCTGGCAGTCTCAAGTGTGCTCATCACCATATCTCTCAGGCTTAGCAGGAACCTGTAATCCTCCAGAAGGGTCCCATCCATCAGCCTTTCCTCAGGCTCCGGTATTTTGTGCATAAAGACGCTCTCGGGGAGCCCCGGGTTTATCCCGCGCAGATGCTCCCAGGCTTCCTCTGCGGTAAAGCTAAGAAAGGGTGCGGTGGAAGTGATAAGCGCCTCCGCAAGTCGGTAGAGGACCGTCTGGGCAGACTTCCTTTCCCAGCTGTAGGGCGCATAAATGTAAAGCCTGTCCTTTAGCACGTCCAGATAAAGACTTGAGAGCTCTACCGAGCAGAAGTTTCTCACAAGGTGATAAACCCTGTGGAAGGCATAGTTTTCGTAATGTCTGTGGACTTCCTGGAGGAGCTTCTGAAGGTAAGAGAGCATCCAGCGGTCAAAGTGGTGGAGCTCTTCTGGACAGAGGGCATCCTCCACCTCAAAGTCGTAGAGGTTGCCCAGCAGGAATCTTATGGTGTTGCGGATTTTCTTGTAGTCCTCCACTAATCTCTGAATT
>JBCNVH010000029.1:0-4603 GCA_039630295.1 Aquificaceae bacterium
GTTCCATAGGGAATCTCTATGGACTTTTTATCCACTCTGACAGGTGCAAAGGCGTAGAGGACAAAAGCTAAAAAGATGGCAGGTATAAGGAGTATTAGGAGAAGTTTAATGTATTTCATAAGCTCTCAAAATACTCAAGGAGCAAGGCGTAGGCTGAAAGGCTGTCTTTTAACTCCTTCTTTTTACTAGCGCTTAAACCCTGCATCATGCTATAGGCATCAAGGGTAGTATACCTCTCATCCCAGAAGGAGACTTCCACTTCCTCAGGTAGAGCTCTCTTTAGTTTCTGCGTAAACTCTTTAACTTCCATAGCTCTCTGACCCTCTCTGCCTGCAGGTGTAAGAGGCATGCCAACCAGAACAAGGGACACACCCAGCTCTTGAACCTTGTAAACTATCTCTTCTATAGCCTGACCTTCCCTATTCTCAACCCTACCTAAGGGAACTGCAATTCTTAGCCTACTATCACCATAGGCTAAGCCTATCCACTTAGCTCCGTAATCTATGGCTAAAACTTTCAATCTGTCTTCATACCTATTACCCTATAAAGCGGACAAAAACCTATAGCTGAAGTGCCTAAAAGCACTATACCAGCTATTCCCAGAACCCACCATGCTCCACCTTTGGTAAAGGCAAGATACAGGAATACAATGGCGAGAACGACCCTTATAATCCTATCCAAATTGGACATGTTTTTCTCCATGGTTTAACACCTCCTTTTAAGTATTTTAAGTATTAATATAACCTTAACCGATATTCTATACAAGTAGAAGCGTTTTAGAGACATTATTCTGGCATGCTCAAGAGTGCGTCTGCATAGCACACGAAGGAAAGCATACTGCTGTGTCCAATATAAGTTTATGAGATAATACCACTCCATGAGAAGAGACTGGAAAGAGTCTAACGCACAGGAGGTCAAATCCTCATTGACCCAGACAACTCGACACACAATCACAACACCAGCAAATAAAAAAGTTAGGAAGACCTTTCAAGTATCCAAGAATACTGCTGTATCCAACAATCATGGACACAGCAATTAATACCCAATCCTACGCATCACGCTTTTATGTTATCTGTTGTCTACTCTATTGTTTATAGTTTTTTCAGGAGGAAGAATGCAGGCTAATTTCTCACCCAACGTATTTTACCACCTCCTGTTATATTATAACCTATTGAGCGGTTCATGGAAACACTGAGGGGAAAAAAGACTTTGAGGGTGTTCGCTCTTCTGGAACATATAGTTGAACTTTCAAATGGTTCTCTGCATGGCTATCTGGTGGGCACCAGGGTTATGATGGGAAATGCAGAGTTGAGCTACAGGGACCTTCTTGATAAACAGATAAGAGAAAAGGCAGAGTCTATGGTTATAAATTATGTAATCCGCAGGTATAAAGAGAATAGGCTTTTTATTAGGGTCTCTCAGGAAGGAGACTTAGATTACATAAGAGCAGAAGATAGCTCAAAGCTTGTAGCCTGCCTCTCTGTGGCTATGAAGTTTGAAAGCCTTGCAAGAACCATAGCCTCCGCCAAAAGGTCAGGCATGAAATGTGCCATATGTGATTACAGCACTACAGGATACGAACTTAAAGAATTTAGACTGGGCTCTTTTGATTACGTCTTCTTTAGGGATGATTTCTATGCTTATGCTAGGAGGAACGAACTGAAAAAGCTGATAGATACGATGAAGTTTCTTAAGATACTCGTAGGGTTCAGGAACATAGACAGCAGGGAGAAGTTGAGCCAGGCACTAAGTCTGGAGGTTGACCTGGGACATGGCTACCTTTTCGGTTCTGAGATGGTGCCGGTTGGTATTATGCAGGGATGAGGATAAGACTAATTCTTTCCGGTTTAGCTCTTTGTTTGTCTTCTTGCCTTTCTCTGGTGTTTATAAAAAACCCCTTAAGTTCGGAGGAGCACCTGAACCTGGGGTATATCTACGAGAGACAGGGAAAAGCAGAACTGGCAGAGCAGGAATACAGAAAAGCCATAAAAAAGGACAAGAAAAACTGGCTTGCCTACTACAATCTGGGTAATATATACATGGGCAAGGGTAAGTGGGAAGAGGCGGAAGAGCACTACAGAAAAGCCCTTGAAATAAGAAGGGACCCGGATGCTATGAACAACCTTGCCTACCTGCTGAACAGAAAAGGTGAGCACTGCGAGGCTTTTGAGCTAATTAGGGAAGCCCTCCGCAAGGCACAGCGCAGAGAATACATGGAAACAAGGGAGGAAATAGAGAAAGCCCTGAAGGAAAGGGATGTTAAGTGTTCACATCTTGAAGGGGAAGGGGAGCTTTGGTAGCTGGGGCATGCCCTTCATGCCCTTAAACCTTTTTATAAATTTCTTCATCTCTTCATAATCCTTCAGGACCTTGTTCACATCAGAGAGGGTTGTTCCACTACCTCTGGCAATCCTCTGCTTCCTGCTCATATTGATTATCTTGGGGTTTCTCCTTTCCTGTTTCGTCATGGAAAGGATTATGGCTTCCGTCTTTCTGAATTTCTTTTCGTCTATCTTAAAACCCTTTAACTGAGCACCCACACCCGGAAGCATGCTAAGAAGCTTGTCAAGGGGTCCCATGTTCCTTATGAACCTTAACTGTCTGAGAAGGTCTTCGAGGTCAAATTCACCCTTTAAAACCTTGTAGGCAAGCGCCTGAGCCTCATCCTCCGGCATTACCTTCTGAGCCTTTTCCATAAGGGTCTGGATATCACCCAGACCTAATATCCTCTGACCTATCCTGTCAGGGTAGAAGGGTTCTATATCCTCTATCTTTTCACCCACCCCCATAAACTTCACGCCCACGCCGAGGGCTTCTTTCACCGAAAGTGCAACACCACCCCTGGCATCACCGTCCATCTTTGTCAGAACAACACCGGTAAGGGTAAGAAGCTCGTGAAAGGTTTTTGCAGCACCAAGAGCGGACTGTCCCTGCATTGCATCCGCCACATATAGGACCTCCGAGGGTTTAACCAATTCCCTTATCTCTCTCAGCTCCTCCATCAGCTCCTCGTCCACATGAAGCCTGCCTGCGGTATCCAGAAGGAGATAGTCCATGCCTTCCCTCTTTGCCCTTTCAGAGGCTTTTTTAGCTATTTCCAGGGGAGAAAGCCCTTCCTCAAAGCTGTAGTAAGGCACTCCTATCTTCTCCGCAAGCCTCTGGAGCTGAAGCATGGCAGCGGGTCGCCTCACATCGGTGGAGCTCACCGCCACCTTGAAACCCTGTTCCTTCAGGTAGTTGGCTATCTTGCCTATGGTGGTGGTCTTACCCGTTCCCTGAAGACCTACAAATAGAACAGCACCCTTCTTAAGTTCCTGCTTTTGACCACCCAGGGTGTTTACCAGTTCCTCGTATATGGTGATAAGAAAGCTGTCCTGCGGAGAGGGGCTTTTTTCCAGGTCTTCCTTTAGAGCTCTCTCCCTCACCCTTTTTATGAAAGCCTTTACCACCTCATAATCCACATCCGCCTCTATTAGAGCAGTTCTCACATCTCTCAGTATGTCGTTTACCTGTTTCTCTCCCAACCTTCTCGCATCCCTGAGCCTTCCCAGCGCCTTTCCAAACTTTTCTGTTAACAGCTCCAGCATAAGGTTTAGTATAATACACCCTATGGCTACTTTCAAGATAGCGGTCCTGGAGGGGGACGGAATAGGTCCTGAGGTGGTTACCTCCGCCCTCAGGGTTGTCAAGAGGGTTGGAGAGCTTGCAGGTGTGGATTTCCTTTTTGAGAAGGCTCTCATAGGTGGCTCCGCCATAGACCAGAAGGGCACGCCATTACCTCAGGAAACTCTGGAGCTATGCCTTGCTTCCGATGCGGTTCTTCTTGGTGCGGTGGGTGGACCCCAATGGGACGACCTGCCAACGGATAAAAGACCTGAAAAGGGTCTTTTAGGCATAAGGAAGGCTCTGGACCTTTACGCCAACCTCAGACCTGCAAAGGTTTACGAGCCGCTCATAGCTTCCTCCCCTCTGAAAGAAGAGGTGGCAAGGGGGACGGACTTTATAGTGGTCAGAGAGCTCACCGGGGACGTATACTACGGTGAGCCAAGGGGCATATTCCTGCAGGATGGCAAAAGGGTAGGCATAAACACCATGAGGTATACAGAGGAGGAGATAAGGAGAGTTGTCAGAAAAGCCTTCGAGATAGCCCTACAAAGAAGGAAAAGGCTTACCAGCGTGGATAAATCCAACGTGCTTGAGGTGAGCGGGTTATGGAGGACGGTGGTGGAGGAAGAGGCAAAAAACTATCCTGAGGTGGAGCTGGAACATCTTTATGTGGACAACTGTGCCATGCAGATAGTTAGAGACCTTCCTCCTTTGATGTGATAGTCACAGGAAGCATATTTGGAGATATACTCTCCGACGAGGCGGCTGTAATCACCGGAAGCCTTGGTATGCTTCCCTCCGCAAGCCTTGGAGAAAAGTATGCCCTCTATGAGCCCGTTCATGGCTCTGCGCCAGACATAGCGGGCAAAGGTGTGGCAAACCCAATAGCCACCATCCTCTCCTGTAGCATGATGCTGAGGTATTCCTTCGGTCTTTCCACAGAAGCGGATATGATAGAGAAGGCTGTGGAGGTGGTTCTACACAGAGGTTACAGGAC
>JBCNVH010000003.1:0-4067 GCA_039630295.1 Aquificaceae bacterium
CTCTATCTCCTGCACGTATTGCCTGAACCCTTCCTTGTAAATCAGAGGATACAGGGAGTGAAGGAAAGAGGGAGCTCTAAAGAAGTTTTTGCCAAAGTCCATGGCACAGAACATGTATTCACCCATGAAGGAAAACCTTACCCTTGCACCCGTTTTCAGGACAAAATCCAACATGCGCCTCATAAGGCTCAGGCTGAGTATGTATCTTGCCTCTATCTGGTCGTTGGAAAAAACATCAAAATGCTCCTCAAACTCCGGGTCTTCCAGCTTTACCCTTTCCAGGTTTGCCGGCGTGCCAAAGAGCCTGAATGTATCCGGATAAACAAGCACCACACCTCTCGCCCTTTTGGGAAACTTTGCCACGAAGAGCACACCCTTAAATATGGTGTGCCAGCTGGTTCTTTTTCTTCCTTTCATGTCTATGGTCTCCCTTTTATACTCCGCATGGACTTCAGAAAAGGCTAAGTCCGTGTCTCCCACTTTGCCTTCTACGAGGTCCTCTCCTGTGTATCTATCCGGGTAGGGATTGTCCACAAAGAGCATGCTTGCGTTAAACATCTCAGGGGGGACATAGGCATTCATCTTGTAAGTAAGGCTTGGGAAAAAGGCTTTGAAAAGAAAAAGCAGGAACTCTTCCTTAAAGAGTTTTGACCAGCTTTTCTTTAGCTCAAAGTAAACTGACACAGGTATGGCAAGGGCTAAGGCAAGGGCTGTATAAAAAGCCTTTTCTTCATAGTATTTGTAAAGATAATGAAGCAAAGGCACAGAAAGGAAGGCAAGAATAAGGAAAAAGCCCAACAGCCAGGATACTATTTTTCTCCTCTCCGCCTCAAGAAAATGAAGCCTTTCCTCTAAATATCTGTAAAACTCCTCCTCTCCCATCAGCTACCAAAGAGTTTGGAAACCTGCGGTGCTTCCCTTTCCTGCTCTGGAATTTCAAACCACTCTTCCTTCTTCAGACCCATCATGCTTGCCATCATGTTTGTGGGAAACATCTCAAGGGCGTTGTTGTAGTCAGTGACCGCGGAGTTGTAAGCCCTCCTTGCTGCGGATATGCGTTCCTCTATCTCATTTAAGGTCTTTTGAAGATGCAGGAAATTCTCGCTTGCTCTCAGCTGAGGGTAGTTTTCTGCCACCATCAGAAGCCTGCCAAGAAGGTTAGAGAGCTCCCCCTCTGCCCTGAACCTCTCCTGCGGGCTGAGAGCTCCACCCAGTCTTGACCTCAGCTCCGTTATCCTTTCCAGCAGTCCTCTCTCATGTTGCATGTATTCTTTAACAGAAGCCACAAGGTTGGGTATAAGGTCATACCTCTGCTTCAGGTATACATCCACGCTGGATAGGGCGTTCCGAACTGCGTTCTTCTTGGCTATTAGGGAGTTATACAGCAGGACAAGAGCCACCAGAAGAAGCACGAGGACTATAAGGAAGACACCCAATGTCTCCATTTCCCACCTCCCGTTAAAATTTTAGCATGCTGGTTCTTGAGAAGTTGTCAAAGAGAGCTCTTATAGGTCACAGGGGTTTGCCCGCAAGAGAGCTCGAAAACACCCTCCGGTCTATTCAGAAAGCCATGGAGGCAGGTGCGGACATAGTGGAGGTGGACATCCAGAGGACAAAGGATGGAGTTCTGGTCCTTAGCCACGATGAAAACCTCAAAAGAACCTTCGGTGTGGACCTAAACATAAGGGAAGCTTTCTGGGAAGAGCTAAGGAAGGTCTCAAAGAACGGCTATAGCCTTGCAAGGCTTGAGGAAGCCCTCGAGCTGGTGAAGGGCAGGGTGGGTATGTTTTTAGAGGTAAAGCATCGGGAAGATGCCACCCCAGTGCTTGAGCTTGTTGAAGGGATGGGAGCAAGGGAATGGGTTGCCGTCATAAGCTTTCATCCGGAGGCTCTTGAGGCTCTGAAGGGCAGGGTAATAACGGGTCTTGTCTACGCAAAGCCTCCAGGCTTTATTCCTGAGGCAAAAAAGATGGGCTGTTCTATAGTGCTTCCCAAATACGCCCTTGCCACCCAGAAGGCGGTGGACTTTGCCCACAGGCTGAAGCTCTCTGTGGTTGCCTGGACCGTAAACGAGCCGGAGAGGGCAAAAGAGCTCTTTGAGAGGGGTGTGGACGGTGTGGCAACGGATAATGTGGAAGAGCTAAAAACAGCCCTAAAAGTCCTCAAATAGCTCTTCTATGGGCTTTCTTCCTGCAAAGCCCTCGTCCAGCTCATGCCAGAACCTAATCGTGTCCTCGTCCTCCTTCCAGCATAGCCATATATAACGGTTTTGGTGGAAAGAAAGAAAGTCCACAAGTATGGGGTCTACGCCTTTTATAACACCGCCGAGAGCTTCTATCTTCTGAAAGAGCCTCTTTATGTCCGCATCCAGGTCCTTTACATGACTTTGCAGGTATAACCTTTCCAGAGCGTCCCCTTCCTCTTCAAGACTTGAAAGGCATTGGTAAAGTTCCTCTCTCTTGGAGTTTATTTCCTCTACTATGGGCTTTATTACCGTTATAAGGTCTCTTGCGGTATCAAGGTCAAAGACTTTCATGCTCTATAAATCTAATGCAAAAATACAGTGGAGCAACAGTTGGGAGAAAGAACGGGGTTTAGTCCAATTTCCTTTGCATAGGTAAAGACACCCTCCGCAGGGAAGGTTATGCCGTTCACACCCGCATGAAGGGCATAGAGGTCAAACTTCACCCTTTCGGGACCTGCAGGTCTTGCACAGCCTATAACCACCGGTCTTTTGGGAAGTGCCTTCCTTGCGTGGAGTATAACCCTGACGCTCTCTTCCACCTTTGGAGGCGGCAGTAGTTGAAACCTTGCCTTTCCAAAGTAGGGCATGACCACCACAAGCACCAGAGCTGAAGGCTCATACTGAGCTACCATATCCACAGCTCTGTATTCTCCCTTTATCTCCCCATAGTGAAGTCCTATGATAATGTGAGGGACCAAGTTATGTCCTGCCTCTTTGAGAAGTCTGAGAGATTCTTCGTAGTCTTTTGTGCTTTTGTGAGGCAGTTTGTAGACCTGAGCTATGGTCTGGTCATCACCTATAATGTCTATAAGAACCGCATCCACCTCAGCTTCTTTCAAACCTTCGGAGAGCTCTCTGTCCACAAGACCCACATGACAGCTTACAAACATACCCAGCTCTTCTTTTATCCTTTTCATAGTCTTAAGAAAAGGCTGGAGCTCCACCACACCATCCTTGTTTGAACCCCCAGAAATAAGAAGACCATCCACTCCCTTCGCTTTTAGCTCCTCTGCCACCCTCCAAAGTTCCTCCGGTGTTGTGGCGGGTATCATGTGCCAGAGTATTTTGGAGGCGCAGTGGTCGCACATTAGCTCGCAGTTTTTCCCGGTTACGGAAATGTCCACAAACTTGGGACCTGTTTTTATGGAGAAGTCTTCCACCTCGTAGTGTTTAAAGCCGGGGCTGTGAAAGAGTATGTCCTTGCCGAAGTTCTTTAGCCTTATCTGAAAGCCTTCTTCCAGCTCCTTCAGGAGCTCTCTGTCCAATTCAAGGTCTTCAAGGGAGGGGTGGACTACTCCACCCCCCGGACTTATCATCCGCACTTTATACCCTTCTCGTTCATTACCTTTGTAAGGGCATCCACCGCAGCCTGCCCTCTGAGAAGGCTGTTTATCTCCTCAGGGTTTGTGGGCTTTATCTTTGCTATCCAGCCTGCACCATAGGGGTCATCGTTGGCAAGGGCTGGGTTTCCTTTGAGAGCTTCGTTGACCTCCACCACCTCACCCGTCAGAGGTGTAGGAACAGGTCCCACCCACTTACCGCTTTCTATGGTTGCCACGCTCTTGCGTCTTTCTATGACCTTGCCCGCCTTTTTGGGTGTGTAGGCAACCAGCCTGCCCGCCATAGCAGCTGCTACAGAGGTGAGACCTATTGTGTAGGTCCCGTCCCCGTTATCCTTAGCCCAGGTGAAGGCGTTGGCTTCCGCATCCACATCATACAGAAGGTCCTCGGGTATGTTGCACCCGTTCACTACCGCCATGTTAACCCTCCTTTATAAGATTTTAAAAAGTTAGCACCTTGTCCGCTTCCATAGCCCTGAGGG
>JBCNVH010000030.1:0-7367 GCA_039630295.1 Aquificaceae bacterium
GACCAGTATTTGGACGAGAGGTTTGATGTGGTAAAGTCCACCGACGCCGCCATGAGATACTTGAAAGACCTCTACGCCATGTTTGGGAACTGGGAACTTGCCCTTGCCAGTTACAACTGTGGTGAAAGCTGTGTTGCCAGAAGAACAGGAGGTATGGACTTCTGGTCAACCCGTATGTTTCTTCCAGAGGAAACCAGAAATTATGTTCCTGCCTTTTTTGCGGTTCTCCTGCTCGCAAGAGACCCCGAAAAATATGGATTGTCTACAAAGGTAGAGGGGCTGTCTGTAGCCCAGAAGCTTCTTGAAAAGGAAACACCTGCGGAGGAGTTTATATCAAAAAGTGGTCTAAAGGAGAGCACCTTTAAAGACCTTAACCCACACATAAAGAGGGATGTTATACCTGCGGGCACTTACGTTTACATACCAAGGGAGGAAAAGGGTGTCAATGAAAGAGTGGAAAGACTACCTAACGGGGCAAGGCTCATAATAAGAGAATGATAGAGGGCTTTATACTGGCTGGTGGACAAAGCAGAAGGTTCGGCCAGGACAAACTTCTCTATTTTCTTGGGAAAAAAAGGCTTGTGGAACACACTCTGGATAGCCTTAGGGGTGTGTGCGGGAAGATATACCTGGTGGCGAAGGATAGGGAAAAGTTTAATTTTCTTCAGGATGTGGAATTGCTAAAGGATAAGATTGAAAAGCAGTTTGCCCTCTCCGGTCTGTATACCGCCCTGACAAACCTCAAGGGTGAAAAAGGTCTGGTGGTGGCGGGGGACATGCCCCTTCTCAGAGAGAGTCTGCTGAGAAGACTCTTAGCAGAATGCCCTACCCCTTCACCTTTTTCAGGGTTGGTGGAAGGTTACACCCTTTGCCGGGTGTATATTACAGAGAGCTCCTTTCAGAGCTGGAAGCTTACATAAGGCGTGGTGGTGAGAGGTTTCTGGACTTTGTGGAGGGTTTGCCCTACAGAGAGATTAAAGAGGAAGAGGCAAGAGAATGCGACCCGGGTCTACTTTCCTTCCTGAACGTGAACACGAGGGAGGACGCGGAGTTTATATTAAACATCTATGGTGGAGAGATGTCTGAAGGTTGAGGGTATGAGCTGTCAGCACTGTGTGGACACAGTAAAGAGAGCCCTGTATGCTGTGGAAGGGGTGTCCCATGTAGAGATAAGCCTTGAGGAAGGTAAAGTGCGGGTGCATATGGAGAGGGATGTGCCCTTCCCCCTTCTCAAATCCGCAGTGGAAGAGTGGGGCTATAGGGTTGTAGGTGAGATTTGAAGAGTTCAAAAAGCTCCTTGAGGATATGAACCCCTTGGTAGGGGCTGGCGGGGTCTGGTTTTCAGGTCTCGCTGGCGGGGTGTGGATGTGGCGGTAAAGGTGGCAAGGGATAGAGAAAGAGAATACGCCATAAAAAAGGAAGGGGAAATACTCAAGCTTTTGAAGGGTATAAGGGGTTTTCCTCAGCTCCTGCTCGCAGGCGAGGACTTTATAGTTTACAAGTTTATAGAGGGTGTGCCCTTTGAAAAGGTCTCAATGGACAGGAGAGAACGCATTCTGGTCTATCTAAAGGTGCTGGAGCTTATCCAGATACTTGACAGGTTAAACATAAACAAGGAGGAACTACACCGCCTTGACAAAAACACCCTTGTGGGCGAGGGACTTGAGGTCTATCTGGTGGATTTTGAAAGGGGAAGCCTGGGAGCAGGAAAGAGGCATAACTTGAGCCAATTTTTACAGCTACTGGTCAGGGAGGAACTCTTAGGGTTTGAAGAGGCAAAGAAGTTGGGAAAAAGGTATGTTAGAGGAGAAGAGGTCTATCATGAAGTTAGAAGAGCTCTACAGGCTTCTCTTTGAACTCTACGGTCCACAGGGATGGTGGCCGGTAGACAGAGAATATCATAGCTTGCGGGGGACGGACCCAAGGGAGGAGGTGATAATAGGTGCTGTCCTTACCCAGAACACCGGCTGGAAAAACGTGGAGAAAGCCCTTGAAAATCTGAAAAGGCAGGGAGAGCTATCTTTGAGGTTCGTAAGGGAGCTGGAAGTGGGTAGGCTAAAGGAGCTGATAAAACCTGCAGGTTTTTACAACCTCAAAGCACTAAGGCTAAAGAACGTTGCCAGCTTTTTTGACCCTGTGGATAAAGTGGAAGAGGTGGAAAGAGAGGAGCTTTTGAGGGTAAAGGGTGTGGGTGAAGAGACCGCGGATGCCATACTGCTCTATGCGGGCAACAGGCTAACTTTTGTGATAGACAAGCACACCAGACGGTTTATGAAAAGGTTTGCAGGTGTAGAGGGAAGCTATGGAGAGCTGAAAAAATTTTTTGAGGCAAACCTACCCCCTGATGTGGAGCTCTACAAAGAGTTTCATGCCCTGCTTGACGAGCAGGGAAAAAGGTTTTGCAGGAGCACTCCCCTGTGCGGAGAGTGTCCGCTAAAAACCTTCTGCCTCAGTGCAGTCCCATCCTCTTGAGGATCTTACCCTTCCAGAGCCAGAGAAGAATACCCATAACCACCAGATAGGCTATGGTGCCAACGCCCATAAGCACCCTTTTACTCTTCTCCTCCGGAGTGGGTTCGGAGACAGACTTTAAGTAAGCAATTATCTTGGCAGTTTCCTCCGGTCTTCCTGTCATGACCGCAGGCATGGAGGTGCCGGGCAGGACCTTCTGGGGTTCAAGGGTAAAGTTGAAGAGGTATTCTTTACCCTTTACCAGATACATGGTGGAAAGGTCCGGTGGAACCTTTCCAAAGGACTCCTTTAGAGCCATCAGGTCCTCATTGAAAACTCCCTCATACACATCCCTGGGCAGAACCTTTCCATACTTTTCTTGAAGTGTTTTTAGCTTTGGGTTCGCCTGAACCGCACTAATGTATACACTGTCATACCTGACCGAATGGCATGCCTGACAGTTCTGCTCAAAGAGCTGTTTACCTTCCTTCGCGTAGCTCTTCACATCCTCCGCTATCTTCGCATACTGGGCGGGCATCTCGTATCTTTCCTTATGGGCGAAAAAGTTGTTTATCCATATGATATAGAAAAAAATGAGGCTTATCGCAGTAAAGAAAACAGCCTTAATCATCTCTTCTCACCTCCTCTTGCTTTATACCACCCCCATTCTATGATGGATATGAGCGGCAGAGAAAGGAAGAAGGCAAAGAGCCCTGCGGTGAAGAGTAAACCCAGCATGGCGTTGGTGGGTGTGGGTGGCATGGTGCCCAGCACTGTAAGGGCCATGGAAGAGACCACCAGCACAACAAACATGACAAAAAAGAGGGGTCTGTTCCTTGCGCTCTTAAGGGGGGAAAAGTCAAGGAAGGGTAGCAGGAGAAGAAGGACAAGAGATAGATTAAAAGCTACAAAGCCCAGAAACTTGTCTGGTATAGACCTGAATATGGTGTAATACGCCAGCAGATACCACTCCGGTGCTATGTGGGCTGGTGTTTTGAAAGGGTCAGCCGGGTCGTAGTTGTCCGCGGGGAGGAAGTGGCTCATATGGAAAAAGACGAAGAAGAAAAAGACTGCAAGATAACCCATCACATAGGCGCCTTCTTTGAGGGTTATGTAAGGGTGGAAGGGCACACCTTCTTTCTTCTTGTCTATCTCTCTGCCTTCTGGGTTGGATATGCCCGCCGCACGCACCAGATAGAGGTGTATACCCACAAGAAGGAGGAGTATGAGGGGCAATAACCATATGTGAAGACCGAAGAACCTTCCCAGGGTTATCTGCCCTATCTCATAACCACCCTTCATCCACAGAGATATGGTCTCACCTATCTTTAGCTTTCCTATGATGGGTGCGGAGTCTATGGAGGTAGGTATCTCTGCGGTTACCACCATGCCCCAGTAGGAGAGCTGACCCCAGGGAAGGAGGTATCCTGTCAAAGCGGTGGTTAGCAAAACAAAGTAGATGAGCCAGCCTACTATCCAGGTGAGCTCTCTTGGCTTCTTGTAAGCGTTGTAATATATACCAGTAAATATATGAAGATATACCACTGCGAGGAAAAAGTTTGCACCTGCCGCGTGCACCTGTCTTACAAGCCACATGAAGGGCACTTCCTTCATGATGGTGTAGTTGACACTGTCGAAGGCTTTATTAACATCCGGCTGATAATACATGGTCAGGAATATGCCGGAGATAATCTGAATGGCAAAGGCGACCAGAGCCATGATGCCAAAGGCGTAGGGGAAGGTGAGGTTTTTGGGGACCCTGTAGTCCACCATCTGAGACTGCCATAGTTCAGAAAGATGCGCCCTCTCGTCTATCCATCTTCCCAGTCTTCCCAGCATCTCTTCACCTCCTTATGTGAGCTCCTTTATAAAGCCAGGTTCACCTATGAGGAGCTTTCCATCCCTTGTGGCTTGAGGGGGAATGTGCAGAGCTCTGGGGGGTGGACCTGCCACCACATCACCCCAGGGTGAATAGAAGCCCCCATGACAGGGACAGTGGAAGACAGGGTATTTGAACTCTGCCTCACCCTGAGGCTTCCAGAGAGGAACACAGCCAAGATGGGTGCAGACCGCAACGAGGGCAAAAGCGTTCTGCCCCTGAAGGAGCTTGCTGTTTCTCTCCTCCTTAGCCTTCCCTCCCCACTGAAGCCCCTGGGGGAGCTTTACCACAAACACGGGCTTACCCTTCCAGGACACTACCCTCACCTGCCCTTCCGGGATGGAATTAACATCCACCTCCACCAGAGCACCCGCCAGAGAGGCAGCGCTGGGTGCAAGTGTTTTTACGATGGGGTAGAGCACGCCGAGGACTCCTACCACTCCAAGTCCCCCTATGGCGAGACCCATCAGGTCTCTTCTTGAAGTTTCCATGACCTTACCTCCTGACAAAGTTCATAACATTTTAATTATATAACTGAGCGTGTATGCACCATGTAACTTTTTGACATTTTGACAAAATCCTTCGCCGGTTATAAACAAGAACTTATATAATTATAAGCAAATCTAAGTCAAAGGAGGTTAGGTTATGAGCAAACATGTGGTTGTCATAGGTGGTGGTATAGGGGGCATATCCACCGCCTATGACCTGAAGAAGTTAGACAAAAACCTCAAGATTACCCTTATCTCGGGTAGACCCTACTTTGGCTTCACGCCTTCTTACCCGCATCTTGCCCTAGGCTGGAGAAGGTTTGAGGACATAAGCCTTCCCCTTGCAGGTCTGTTGCCAAAGCATGGCATAGAGTTCATAAACGAGGATGCGGAGAGTATAGACCCGGAGGCTAACAAGGTGAAAACAAAGGGTGGTAGGGTGGTGGAATACGACTATCTGGTCATCGCCACCGGTCCAAAGCTTGTCTTTGGTGTGGAAGGTCAGGAACAGCACTCCACCTCAGTCTGCACTGCGGAGCACGCCATTGAGCTAAACAGGAAGCTGGAAGCCTTTTACAGAAGCCCCGGTCCCGTTGTTGTGGGTGCCATACCGGGTGTGAGCTGTTTTGGTCCTGCCTATGAGTTTGCCTTCATGCTCCACCACGAGTTAAAGAAGAGGGGACTGAGACACAAAGTTCCCATAACTTACATCACCTCCGAACCCTACGTAGGGCATATGGGTCTGGCAGGTGTAGGACCATCCAGAAGGCTTATGGAAGACCTCATGGCGTCACGCAGTATAAACTGGGTCGCCAACGTGAAAATAACAAGAGTGGAGCCGGACAGAGTAGTCTACGAAGACCTGGAGGGCAAGGTTTACGAAGCACCAGCCAGGCTCTCCATGCTCATGCCCAGGTTTATGGGTCCTGAAGTGGTGCAGTCCGCCGGTGAGAAAGTGGCAAACCCAGCCAACAAGATGGTTCTGGTAAACAGATGCTTCCAGAACCCCACCTACAGAAACATATACGGTGTGGGCGTGGTAACCGCCATACCACCTGTGGAACAGACACCCATACCCACTGGCGCGCCCAAGACGGGCATGATGATAGAGCAGATGGCTATGGCGGTAGCCCACAACATAGTTAACGATATAAGGAACAATCCGGACAGATACGCACCCGAGCTCTCCGCCATATGTATAGCGGATATGGGTGGTGACGCCATGGCTTTCTTTGCAGACCCGGTCCTTCCACCAAGAAACACCCTTACCTACAGACGCGGTGTGATGATGCACTACCTAAAGTCTGCCTTTGAGAGATACTTCCTGTGGAAGGTCAAGCGCGGCAACATGGCTCCCTGGTTTGAGGAAAAGGGGCTCGAGCTCCTTCTAAAGGTTCATCCAATACATCTGTGTTCCGACTGTTCCGGTTCTCCGGGCTCCGCCTGCTAATCTCTGCTCAGGTAGAGGAGGGAGGTGCCTGCGCCTCCTTCTCTCGGGTATCCTTCCCTGTGGAAGACCACGAGGGGGGAGGTGGAAAGGAAATCCTGAACAGCCCTTTTTAGTGCTCCGTATCCATGTATTACCTTTACCGTCTTGAGCCCCATGCTGTGGGCTTCCTGAAGGAAAAGCTCCAGCTTTGTCAGAGCTTCCTCAATGCTGAAGCCCGTAAGGTTTATCTCTGAGGATGTGCCCTTTTTAAGCTCAAAAACTCTCTCCGGTGCACGCTCTTCAGGCGGTGCTTCTACCTTTTTCAACTCCGATACCTTTACCCAGGCTTTCACACCACCAAAAAGCACGTTTGCCCTGTTTTCTCTCAACTCCAGCACCTTCCCTTTTGAACCCATAAACTCAACCCAGTCACCCACCTGCAAGCCCTCTTCTCTCTCCTCCTGATAGGAAACCTCTACCCTTTCTCTGAAGAGCTCCCTTAACCTTTGCCTGTCTCTTATGCCCCTTACATGCTTCTCCGCCTCAAGGAGAAACTCCTCAAACCTGTCCCTTAACTCTTCCACCGCCTTCCTTATCTCCTCCCTTTTCCTTCTTTCTATATCCTCCACTTTCTTCTCCTGTTCCAGTATAAGGCTTTCGAGCCTCTTCCTTTCCTCTTCCACTTCTTTTAACCTCTCCCTGTATTCCTTTATGTATTCCTCAAGGGTTTCCCTTGCGGAGAAATACTCTTCAAAACCTGCAGGTAGGAACTCCTTAGCCTTTGAAAGAACCTCCTCTGGCACCCCGCACCTCTGGGCAACAAGAAGAGCCATGCTCTCCTACCGTGCCGTAGATTATCCTGTAAAGAGGCCTGAGACTTTCTCTATCTAGAAAGAGAGTGCTGGCGGGTATGTAGTAGTCAGAGCTGAGGGCGTAAACCTTTATAGGTGTGTGATGGGTGGTGGCAAAGACAAAGCTTCCCTTTCCTTCAGGTATTCGAGCAGGGCTATGCCCAGGGCTGAACCCTCCACTGGGTCCGTGCCAGCCCCCAACTCGTCAAGGAGCACCAGGGTTCGCTCGTCCACCTGGGGTAAGAAGTCCGCCATGTTGGTCATGTGGG
>JBCNVH010000031.1:0-1809 GCA_039630295.1 Aquificaceae bacterium
CCCCCATCCCCGGGAGGTTCTATAATAGAGAGGAGAATTCATGAAAAGGCTTGCAGGGGTTTTACTGCATATAAGCTCTCTACCCTCCGATTACGGCGTAGGAGACCTGGGACCCTCCGCATATAGATTTGTGGACTTTCTGGCAGGGTCTGGGCAGAGCCTTTGGCAGGTGTTACCCCTCAATCCAACAGAGCCGATCTACGGAAACTCTCCCTATTTTTCCCCATCTCTCTTTGCTGGTAACTTCTTGCTTATAAGCCCCGAGCTTATGTATGAAGATGGGCTTCTTAGGAGCTCTCACCTTGAGGCACTAAGGTCAGAAACCTCCCACAGGGTAGACTACCCAGAGGTTTACAGAAAAAAGGAGCATATGCTCTCTCTTGCCTTCGAACGTTTCAGCGGTGGGGGGGACTTTGAAAGGTTCTGCGCAGAGGAGGCTTTCTGGCTTGAGGAATACTCAAGGTTTAAGGTTATACGGGATAGGACAAAAAAACCCTGGTGGCACTGGTCAGAAGGGGAAAAGCCTCCGGAGAGGGAGCTCTTAAGAGAAAAGTTTGTGCAGTTTGTCTTCTTCCGTCAGTGGGAAAGGTTGAAAAGCTACGCTAACAGCAAAGGCATAAAGCTTGTAGGTGACTTGCCTATATACCCCGCTCAGGACAGTGTGGAAGTATGGGCAAACAGAGAACTTTTCAAACTGAGGGAAGATGGGCTTCCTGCGGTGGTGGCTGGCGTGCCACCTGACTACTTTTCAAAGACGGGACAGCTCTGGGGTAATCCTGTTTACCACTGGGAAAGGTTGAAGGAAAGGGGCTTTGACTGGTGGCTACAGAGGATAAGACATGGTTTAAAGCTCTTTGACCTTTTGAGGTTTGACCACTTCAGAGGCTTTTCCGCCTTCTATCAGGTGCCTTACGGAGAAAGGACCGCAGAAAGGGGCTGGTGGGAGAAGGCACCAGGCTACGAGTTTTTTGAAAAGGTGAAAAAAGAGTTCCCTGATATGCCCTTTTTAGTGGAAGACCTGGGCACTATAGACAGAGAAGTTATAGAGCTTAGAGAACACTACCAACTTCCGGGTATGAAGGTTCTTGTCTTTGCTTTCTTTGACAGAAACTCCACCCACCTTCCTCACAACCACATTTACAACTCGGTAGTATACACCTCTACCCACGACACGATGCCACTAAAGGGCTGGTTCTATCAGGAAATAGAAGAGTATATAAGGGCAAAGGTGTTGGACTATCTTGGTTATGCCCCAGAAGATATAAGCCATGCCCTTGTGAGACTTGCCTACATGTCCGTAGCGAAGTATTGCATAGTTCCTATGCAGGACCTCCTGGGGCTTGGAGAAGAGAGCAGGATGAACACACCGGGAAAGGTCTATGGCAACTGGGAATGGAGGATGAAAAACATGCCCTCGGAAGGACATAGAGAATTTTTACTTTTCCTATGCGAGACCTATGGAAGGTATGCTCATGAGACTATAGTATGAAAAATAACCTCCTACAAAAAGAGAGAACCCTTTTCTCAGACCTCCCCTTATCCATCCCATCAGCCACATTAGCCTTGTGTTCGTTCTTCATTTTCCTGAGAGTGTTTAAAATTCTTCCGAAATAGTAGAGACAAGGCTTACAACATAAGCACCACAAAAACTCATGGCATGAGGAGTAAAAATAAAGAAGTATCTAACCAAGAAAGACACACAGTATCTGCTGTGTCCAATATAAGTTTATGAGATAATATCACCCCATGAGAAGAGACTGGAAAGAGTATAACGCACAGTTGGTAAAGAGAGGTCAAATCCTCATTGAC
>JBCNVH010000032.1:0-12275 GCA_039630295.1 Aquificaceae bacterium
GATAAACTGGCTGGCACCCACCCCCTTCTATCTGCTCCTTGGTGCGGAGGTGCTTCAGGGAGAGAGCGAGCAGAGCTTCAACTACAGGGGATTTACCAGAACAGACCCGAACAACCCGAACAACACCTTCACCCTTGAGGACAGGAATGCTCCAGTCTATACCTTGGTTTTGGAGTGCCAAAACTTCCTTTGACCTTGGAAACCTCTCCTTACTTACCGGACTTTCTTACGCTCAGGGCAGGCACAGACATGCTCATGACGACCACGGACTGGATGCAAAAACCAAGCTCTATGGCTTTGACCTTACCGCAAGGTATCAGATAGACAGCGTTAGATATGTAGCTTTTCAGGAGAGTATATGCTTAGAGACCAGGACGGGACCAGATATGGGTTTAATCAAGCAGGTCAGGTGGTTACCAGAGCTGTGGATAGAAAGCAGTCTGGCTTTTACGCACAGCTGGTGGGTAGGTTTGCGAAGCAGTGGAGAGCAGGTGTAAGGTATGAGCTTATTAACAGAAACTCTGTAAGGGTAGGGGGCAACAGGGTTGCAACACCCGATAACCTACCCGCCTACTACGCCATGTTGGAGTATTCACCCACCGAATTCTCACGCATAAGGCTTCAGTTAGGAGAAAATAGAGCCTTCTACCAGAATGGCACAAGGAAGCCTGTAAAAGAGGTTATACTCCAGCTCAACTTCGCTATAGGAGCTCACGGTGCTCATCCTTTCTGAGGTTTATGGGGGTCCCGAGGGACCCCTAAAGGCATATGAGCTTACACTCTTCGTCAAAACCCACTTTTCTATTACAGGGGGCAAGATTTTGTATTGCTTCCTCAAGAAACTCGGTTATGTTCCCTTTGCAAGTCTGGGAAATGTATATTACACCATACACTCTGCTAAGAATTGGTTCTTTAATAAAATCGCTGTCCCTTGTTATTACCATAGCTCGCACTTGAATACTTTTTCTAGCTACGCTGAAATCGTCTTCCTTATCTCCTACCAAAGTGTATATATAAGCATTGTTATCAAGATATTCTCTAATTCTTTTGTCTCTTACATTTCTATCAAGCAAGAATCGCATTATGTTAGCAGGCGCGTCTCTGTCTTTTCTTTAATGGGTTCTTCCATTTCTTTTCTTAATCTTTTTATAACATCAAGAGTTTCGGACATATATTGTTCCAAACCTCCCATTGGGTTATCAGGAAAAAGCTCCTTTATACGCATTAACCACTTATACTCTTTACTTTTCTTCTTTGGTTCATTCTTTAGGGTTAATAGCTTATGTAGCTTTCCCAATTCTCTATACCTTAAATATGCTTCTATCAATTCGACTGCCCTGGATAGCTTAATGGCACATTCTCTGTCGGTGTCCAGATGTTTTATGCAGTTTAACAGAAAAGCGGGCTTTTCTTCACGCAGACTTTTTTCAAGCCACTTTTTTATTGCAGAAGTTATTTCCTTTATGTCCCTTTCCAATTCCAGATATTCAACATCCCCTCTCCATATGGCATACATTATATCTGTCACGGCAAGCCTTGTTCCATTAATTAAGAATGCTCCTTTCCTCTTCAGAGGGTCTCTGGTGATTACTATTTTTTTGCCTACTTTTGCACCCATCAAAGGCATATTATATGACCCCATACTGGGAGAAGCAAGATGATAGGAAGAAAACTAACAAAAACCCTTCCCTTGCTTCCTTACGCTGGCACCTTTGGAGTTTTCTCCGCCTGCGGTTGTGGGCAATGTCCTGCCTGTCTTGGTGCGTCCGCCGGTGTGGTGGGGCTTGCTATCTACATAGGGACCAAAAAGCTCCTTAGCTTAAAAGGTCGGGGAGGAGGGGAAGGTTCGGGGGAGGGAGAAAAAGCTCAAGGAGGTAATTAGACATGCTTAGGCTCTCAGCTCTGCTGTTTTTTCTCTTTTCTCTGTCCTTTGCCCAGCTTAAAGTAGTAGCCACATATCCCTGGATAGGTGAGATAGTCAAAGAGATAGGCAAGGAGAAAGTAAGGGTTCATACAATCGCAAAGCCTACCGAAGACTTTCACTTTGTTGTTCCGAAGCCCTCTCACATTGCAAAGCTCAGGGATGCAGACCTGCTTGTGATAAATGGCGCAGGGCTTGAGGTGGGTTTTCTACCTCCCCTGCTCCAGCAGTCCAACAACCCCAGAATACAGCCAGGAAAGGAGGGTTTTCTTGACCTCTCCCGGTTTGTGGAGCTCTTAGAAAAACCGGAAGTTGTATCAAGAGAAATGGGAGACGTTCACCCGGAGGGAAACCCCCACTTTCACCTTGACCCCCATAACATACCCGTTCTCGCAAAAGTCACAGGTGACAGGATGTGCCAGCTGGACCAGAAGAACTGCCCCTATTACAGGTCAAACCTCGAAGACTTTCTAAGAAGGTGGAACGCAAAGCTCAGAGACTGGGACGCCGGCTTTTTGAAGCTCAAGGGTCTAAAGGTAATACAGTATCACAGAACTTACAACTACCTTTTTAATCGCTACGGAGTAGAAACTGCAGGAACTCTTGAACCACTGCCGGGTATACCGCCCACTGCCAGACATCTAGAAAGGCTTAAGAGAGAGGCAGGGGATAGAGGCGTTAAGTTTGTGGTGTTAGAAGGTTTTAGAAGAGGTGAAAGGGGTGCGGAGGCTCTCGCTCAAACCATAAAGGCAAAGGTTCTGGTCTTACCTCAGGATGTGGGTGTGGAAGGGGCAAAGGACCTTTTTGCCCTATTTGATGAGATTCTCAGGAGGCTTTCCCAGTGATATGGGACCTATTCCTTTCCAGTTTTCTTCTTTCTCTGGTCCTTGTGGGCGTCCATGCCTACTTTGGAAGAGAGATAATAAGGAGAGGCATCATCTTTGCGGACATAGCGGTAGCCCAGTTCTCCGCCCTTGGGCTTGCCCTCTCTCTTACCCTTTTCCACGGTAAATACTCTTACCTGCTTTCCCTTTCCTTTGCCTTTATGACAAGCCTTCTTATAGCCCTTTCTCAGAGGTTGAGGGACTACTCAGAAGCCTTTATAGGTCTTCTTTACGCTCTGGGCTTTTCAGCCCTTTTTCTCCTGCTTTCGCATTCTCCTCACGGCGTGGAAGAGATAAGGAGGCTGACCGCAGGAGATATTCTTCTGGTTCCCCTTCAGGAAGCCTTAAAAACTGCCCTCCTCTATTCTCTTATAGGAACCCTTCTCTACCTTAGGGAGAGGTTTCTCAGGGGCTTTCTGTCCGAGTTTTCTCTCTTTTCTCTCCTCTCCCTAACCCTTGCCAGCTCTGTGAGCCTTGTGGGGGTTCTGGTGGTTTTTTCCCTACTTGTGGCACCCGCCCTTGTCTCCTTACTTCTTGGCAGGGGTCTTATTTTCTCCTGGGTATGGGGGACCTTTCTCAGCCTACTTGCCCTTTCAGTTTCCTTTAACCTTGACCTTCCAGCAGGCTACAGCCTCGTCTTCTTTCAGGCACTGGCTGGCTTTCTTGTCTTTCTGTTTAAAATAAGGTAGGATGAAAATACTTATACTCACTTCCTCCTTCGGTGGGGGGCACAACAGCGTGGCAAAGGCTCTGAAGAGGGCTTTTGAAGAGCATTTTTCCATAAATGTAAAGGTTGAGGATGTATACCACCTTATGAACCCGCAGATAAACAGGCTCAACGCCCGTCTTTATGTATCCATGATGAAGTATCTTCCGAAAGCTTACGGGCTCTTTTACAACCTTACCTACGACAGAGAAAAGGATAACGCGTTTAACACCCTTTTCTCCCTGCCTGGTTTGAAAAAGTTGGAGGAGCTCCTTGAAGAGGAAAAGCCTGAGGGTGTGGTGGCGGTTTATCCTACTTACGCAGGTATGTTAAAAATTTTGAAGAGGCGCGGCTTTCCTGTGCCGAAGAGCTTCGTGGTTATAACGGACTTTGTCGCCCACGTTCAGTGGTTTCATGACCAGATGGATGTTTACTTTCTGCCCTCCAAGGAAGTAGAGTTCCATCTCTACAGAAAGGGTGTCCTTTGCCAGAGGGTTGAGGTTACCGGCATACCCATAAACCCTGAGTTTGACCTCTACAGGCAGGAGGAAAGGGACCTTATCCTGATAAGTGCGGGTATGTTCGGAATGACCCCTTCCGTAGAGGAAATATGTGAGGTTGTCCAAAGCCTTCTACCAAAAAATCTTCAGGCTGTTGTCCTCTGTGGTGCGGACGGCAGGCTATACAACAGGCTAAGAGGAAAGTTCAGCAGGCTGGAGCTGGTTCAGGGTGTGCTGAGCCAGGAGGAGATGGCGAGGTTGATGGGCAGGTCCGCCCTTCTCATCTCAAAGGCTGGAGGTATAACCACCTCAGAAGCCCTCTCTGCGGAGACGCCCCATCTCGTCTACAAGCCCCTGCCAGGTCAAGAATATTACAACGCTTTGTATCTTCTTAAGAACGAGGCAGGAATGGTTGCCTATACAAAGGAAGAGCTTGCAAGGGTTTTAAGGCTCTTTCTCACAAGGGAAGACTTAAGACACGGGCTAAGGGAAAACATAAGAAGGCTCAGAAAACCCCACTCCGCCCTTTCAGTAGCCAGAGGTATAGATGATGTCCTGCGGAGAGGAGGTTAAAGAGTATGAGAAGAAGCTCAAAGGGTTCAGGGTTTAGAGAGAACCCTGTCAGGTTTACAGTGAGCAAAAGGAGGACAAATATATACTGGTATAAGGTGGCGAGCTTACCAAGGAGGGAGACTACCGCCCTTTGCCTTTTTATGGCAATGTAGGCACCGACCGGTGCAAGGAGTATGTCCTGCCCCAGGGTAAAAAAGACCGCAAAGAAGCTCACATCTGTTTTTAGAGGTGTAAGGTAGAGACCGAGAAAGGAAAAGGCTACGAAAATCCTGTCTGAGACAGGGTCTATAATCCTTCCAAACATGCCCTTTTCTACCCTTAACTTCCTTGCCAGAAATCCGTCCAGCTTGTCGCTTAATATACCTACAACAAAGACCAGAAGGCTCTCCGGAAGCCTGCCGTTCTGAAGCAAAATAAAAAACAGAAGCCCAAGGAAGACCCTTGAGAGGCTCAGAAGGTTTATGAGAAGCCTCTTTTCTATGACCTTACCTTCCAGGCTGGTTCATGAAGCCAGAAGTATTCCTCTCTCTCCGGTCCTGTGGAAAGCATCACTATCCGCACATTGAGATAGCTCTGTATGAACTGAAGGTATTCGAGAGCTCCCGGTGGGAGTTCGGAGAGGCTCTTTGCGCTGCGCGTATCTTTTAGCCAGCCCCTAAAGTTCCTATAGACAGGCTTTATCCTTTGGAGGGTGTCAAGTCCTGCCGGGAAGTGCTCTATAAACCTCCCCTCCAACTCGTAGGCGATGCAGGCTTTTATTTCCTCAAAGTGGTCCAGCACGTCCAGCTTGGTAAGCACAAGCCCGTCCAGACCGTTTACCTCCACTGCGTGTTTGAGAGCTACCAGGTCAAGCCATCCACATCTCCTGGGTCTTCCTGTGGTAGCACCGTATTCTCCTCCTCTCTCTCTCAACCTTTCCCCCTGCTCTCCCAGGAGCTCTGTAGGAAAGGGTCCTTCTCCTACCCTGGTGGTGTAAGCTTTGGAAACCGCCCAGAAGTTTGCCCCTGAAAAGTATGCCGGTGGGAGACCTGTGCCGTTGGAAAGTCCCAGAGCGGAGGCATTGGAAGAGGTTACGTAAGGATAGGTGCCCATGTCTATATCCAACATGGTGCCCTGAGCACCTTCAAAGAGCACCCTACCTTCAAATTTAAGGAGCCATCGGGTTGTATCGGTAACCCTTTCCCTTATCTTTAGGTAGTTTTCTCTGCTTTTATAAAACATCTCCTCCAGGTCCAGAGGATGGTTCTCACAGTATACCTTATCACACAGGTCCTGGACGAACTCCAGGTTTTCCTTCATCAGTCTGTAGGTCCTGTCCGGGTCCTCAAGGTCGCAAAGCCTGATACCCTTCCTCCCATACTTGAACATGTAAGATGGTCCTATGCCCCTCAGTGTTGTGCCTATCTTACCCTTTTTTTCAAAAAGAGCATCCAGAACCTTGTGGTAGGGCATTACTAAATGCGCCCTGTCGCTGATGAATATCCTGTCCCAAACCTTCAACCCCCTGCTTTCCAGCTCTTCTATTTCTCTCACTAAAAGCTCCAGGTCCACCACCATACCCTGAGCCACCACGCCCAGTGTGTGCTCGTGAAGTATGCCCGTAGGCAGAAGGTGAAGCACAAACCTTTCACCACCTACCACCACCGTATGTCCTGCGTTGCTACCACCTTGGTATCTTACCACTGCGTCAAAGTCTGCGGGAGAAAAGGTCCACCACCTTTCCCTTTCCTCGTCGCCCCACTGGGCACCCAGAATGACCCAGGATTTCTTTCATTGAACAGCCCCCTGAAGCTCATCAACCTTTTCTTTTATAGCTTTCAAAAGCTCCCCTATACCCCATCCCTTCACCGCAGAAACCACGACGGACCTGCTTTCCATAAAAGCGGGCTCGGTAAGATACTTTATGTCCTCCTCCTTCTCCACCACTTTGTCCGCCTTGTTGAACACATAGATAACCGGTTTCTCCTCTGCGGACAGGTCTTTAAGTATCTCCCTTACCACCTTTACTTTATCAAGCCAGTTCCTGTCAGAGAGGTCTATCACATGTAGGATAAGGTCTGCCTCCTGCACCTCCTCGAGGGTTGCCTTGAAGGATTCTATGAGCTCAGGCGGTAGCTTTCGGATAAAGCCAACCGTGTCTGTGATGAGCACTTTTATGTCCGGAAAAAGAAAACGGGCGGAGGTGGTAGTGTCAAGGGTGGCAAAGGGCATATCCGCCACAAGGGTTTCCCTGCCTGTCAGAAGTTTAAGAAGGCTTGACTTTCCTGCGTTGGTATAACCAACAAGGGCAACCCTAACCACCCTCAGCTCTCCAGAGCTCTCCCTTCTTTTTCTCTGCTCCCTCCTCTGTCTCTTTATATCCTCCAACTCTTCTTTTATCTGCTGTATTCTCTTTTTTATCCATCTTCTCCTTATCTCCGCCTCCTGCTCACCGGGACCTTCCACGCCACCACCGAGACGGGACAGCTCCTTACCTCTTCCGTAAAGCCTTGGAAGCTCGTAGGTGAGCTTTGCAAGCTCCACCTGAAGTTTTGCAGTCTTTGAACGCACACGCCGGGAGAAAATCTCCAGCACAAGGTCCGCACGGTCCATAACCCTCTTTCCTATAGACCTCTCAAGGTTGGACACCTGGGAAGGGCTCAGGAAGGCATCGAATATAACCACTTCCGCGTTAGTGCCTTCCACCACCTGCTTTATTTCTTCCACTTTGCCCGCACCCACATAGTATCTCGGGTCCGGGTGGCTCCTCTTCTGTGTTATGTATCCGAGACAGTGACCCCCAACTGCCTTTACCAGTTCTTTGAGCTCCTCCAGTGACTCTCTCTCTTCCTGTTTTCCTGTTTCCAGAAGGCTGACCAGAAGGCTCTTCATTAACCCCCTTGCACTATGGTGCTTATGGCGTGCTTGTATATGAGGTTTGGCTCACCTTCCGCTTCAAGGAGTATGTATTCCTCTGCCAGTCCGATCTCTCTTTCAACAAGCATTTTACCTTCCACCTGCTTTTATATTATAATAACACCTGTGTTTCAAGTCAACGCGGGGGGTAAGTATATGCTAACTCTTATCCTGGTTGTTCTTATGCTTATGGTAGTGCAAAGCTCTATCGCTCAGCCTGCCTCTCTGTGCCTGAGAATGGTAGAACTTGGTATGCATACAAGAGCGGTGACAGAGGGCGAGAGACTGCTCAAATCGGGATATAGAGATTACTATACCTACAGTTGTCTTGCGGAAGCTCACGAGGGTGTAGGTAATTACGATTTAGCCATCAAGTATACCTTAAGGATGCAAGAGAAAGCTACCAGTAAACTTCAGAGACTTCTAACCTTTATAAAACTGGGCCAGCTTTATAGCCTTACCGCCAATTATGATAAATCTCTGGAAAGCTATAGGAGGGCTCTAAGTATATCCAAGGATATTAGGTCCACGAAGATGGAAGTTTTTGTGCTGAATCAAATGGCAGAAATATACAGTAAAGTGAAGGACTATGGGAAGGCTATAGCCTCTTACAACAAGATTTATGACCTATTGGAAGATAACAGAGAAAAGCTGAAGGTTATGGAAAAGCTCGCAGATACGCTGGTGCTAACCAGAAAATACGAGGATGCTATAAAGGTTCTCGATTTAGCTATGATGCTCTCTATAGAAGTAAATGACATGAAGACACTCACCAGAACACACATAAACATGGGTGGTGTGTATAGGTCTATGGGTGAGAAGGCAAAGGCATACAAGAGCTTTAATGAGGGCATCCAGACCGCTCAGATTATAGGTGATAGATTTATGCAGGCAGTCGCTCATGAACAACTCGGAGAAATGGAACTTGAAGAGTTAAATTTAGAGAACGCAGAGAAAAACTTTCAAACTGCGAGGGAGCTCTACTCTTTAGAAGGAAAAAGGGCGGAAGTTAAAAGGATAAGAGAAAAGCTGGAGATAATAGAAAGCTTTAAAAGGTTGAAGCATGTTTTTTAAAAAGCCTTTGCCGGGCTTCAAGCTTTTCACACGGCTATAGGTGGTAAGGCATCAAAAATGCCTCTCACTAACCCCCTTGCACTATGGTGCTTATGGCGTGCTTGTATATGAGGTTTGGCTCACCCTCCACTTCGAGGAGTAGGGTATATTTGTCATGGTCCAGAACTTTACCAGTTATCCTGTTGCCCCTTGTGAGGAATACGGTTATGGTGGCGGACTTTCTCTTCAACTCCTCTATGTATTCATCCTGCAGGTTCGTGTTCTTCTCCATAAACATCTCACTTACCTCCCTAATAAATTATAAGGCTTTTTCCTCTCCGTCAAGCTCGTAAAAAAAAGGGAACTTAAAAACTCTAACCTTCATACACAGAGAGGCTTCTCAGGTAGGGGTTAAACTTCCTTTCCTTACCTATGGTAGTCTCTTCGTAATGCCCGCATACAACAAGCACTTCATCCTCCAGTTCCTGAAAAACCCTTCTCAGAGACTTTTTCAGTGCGGTCAAATCTCCGCCTGGAAGGTCCCACCTGCCCACACCGCCCTTGAAAAGGAGGTCTCCCGCTATAAGAAGCTTGTCCTTCTCCGAGTAAAGACAACAGAGACCGGGCGTATGTCCGGGAGTATGGATTACCCTGAGCCTTGTTTCACCAAGCTCTATAAACATACCATCCCTCAGTTCTATGTCCGGCTGAGGGCAGGGAAGGCGGGCACCTATCTGTCTCTCAAAGCCTGGCCAGAGTGGGTCCTTTAGCAAAAAACTATCTGCAGGGTGCATGTAAAAGGGCGTATCAAAGACCTCCTTTAAACTTCTGACCTGACCCACATGGTCTATGTGTCCGTGGGTAGCAACCACACCCACAAGTTCAAAGCCCTCAAGGGCTTCTTTTATCCTTCCAAAGTCTGCTCCCGGATCTACCACAAGAGCCTTTCCTGTCACATCGTCCACCACCACCGAGCAGTTCACAGAGAGAAGTCCTACCGGTAGAACTTTCAGCAACATCAGAGCCTTATGAGGTCATAGAGCAGGTGGGGGAATATACCTAAAAGCAGGACAAGAAGGGAGCAGAATAGCAGTGTGAGAGCTTCACCCCCGGATACTCTGGCGGGTGGAAACCTCTTTTCGCCCTCCTCAAGGAACATAAGCACTATAACCCTGAGGTAGTATCCTGCAGACAGGATGCTGGCAAGGACAAAGGCAAGGGCTAAGGGAAAGAGCAGGGTCTCTGCAAGACCCATAAAAAGACCTAGCTTACCCACAAAGAGAGCCATGGGTGGGATGCCTATAAAGGCGAAGAGAAAGAAGGCAAAGAGAGAGGCAAGGATGGGATGCTCTCTGTAGAGACCTCTGTAGTCAAGAGTATGATGGCTAAAGCCCTCCTTTTTCTCAAGCACAGACATAACCACAAAACTGCCAAGGCTTGCAAAGGCATACAGGCTCACATAGAAGAGAAGAGCCTTCTGAAGGGTTGGCTCCACGGTGGCTATACCCAGAAAGAAGTAGCCTGCATGAGCTATGGTGGAGTAAGCAAGAAGTCTCTTTACCGACCTCTGCACGTAAGCCACTGCGTTGGCATAGAACATGGAAAGCAAAGAGAGAATCGCCACCAGTAAAAGCCACTGCTTGAGGTGGTGAAAGTAAGTTAGGAGCTGGACCAGAAGAAAGTAAAGGGCAACCTTTGGTGCGGAGGAGAGATAGCCCGTTACGGGAGTGGGTGCACCCTCGTAAGCATCCGGCGTCCAGAAGTGGAAGGGGACGGCAGAGGCTTTCAGAGCAAGGGCGGAGAGGATAAGCAGGAGAGAGAGGGTAAAGAGGCTGTTCTCATCCCTGTATTCTTTCAGGAAAAGACTTCCCGTGCTGGCATAATAGAAGGCGGAGCCCAGAGAAAACATGGAAGTTGCCACCGCACCCATAAGAAGATACTTAAAACCCGCCTCCTTTGAAAGATATTCCTCTCTGAAGAGAGACACGAGGAGATACATACTTATGCTGGCAAGCTCAAGGGATAGGAGGACAAGGACCAGGTTGGTGGAAGACATGAGCAAGGAAAGACCGAGGGTAGCTATAAGGGGGATGTAGGAAAGCTCAGTGTATACCGAGCCTTTCCTCTCGTAGTAGTCCTGCATGGCAAACAGAGAAAGACTTGTGAGAACATACAAAACAGCCTTTCCCAGAAGGTTTACTGCGCTGACCTCGAAAAGGTTAAAAAAACCTTTTGCAGGGTGCTGGACAAGTAAAAGGCTCAGCAGAGAAAAGACAGGCACCAGCGCGGCTATGTAAAGAAGGGTTCTGTAGTGCTTTTTACTGGCAAAGAGGTCAAGGGTAAAGAGAAGAAGTATACCCAGAGAGAGGGTTAGCTCAGGTATAAGGATATTCCAGTTCACCTTCAGCCTCCAAGCACGTATTTAGAGGTTTGCTCAAGGATTTTAACGAAGGGGTAGGGATAGAGACCCATCAAAAAGGCAAGGACTATAAGGAGGAGAAAAGAAAGGGTGTGGTGGGTCTCGAGGTCTTTAAGGTGCTTCCATTTTTCGAGCCTGTATTCGGAAAGAGTCTCCTCCTCAAACATGACCTTCTTATACATGTATAGGAAGTAAACCGCAGAAAGCACAACACCCACGCCTGCCACAAAAGCCCAGAGGGGGAAGTTCCTGTATGTGCCGAGGAATACGAGAAACTCTGCCACAAAGCCTGCAAGCCCGGGAAAACCTATGCCCGCAAGCCCGGAGAGCATGAAAAGGACAGCCAGCCTTGGCACGTATCGGGCAAGTCCTCCCAGGTCGTCCATGTGGTAGGAGTGAACCCTGTCGTAGATAAAGCCTGCGGACATAAAGAGAGCTCCCGAGGAAAGCCCATGGGCAACCATCATGTATATAGCTCCGTTAAGGGCATTGAGGTCCATGGCAAAGGTGCCGAGGGTCACCACACCCATGTGGCTTATAGAAGAGTAGGCTATAAGCCTTTTGATGTGGGTCTGGGCTATTGCCATCATGGCGGCGTAAACTATAGCTACGAGGCTTAGGAAGAAGATAAGGGGAATAAAATGTTTGCTTGCCTCGGGGAAAAGGGGCAAAGAGTATCGGACAAAGCCAAAGGTTCCCATCTTCAAAAGCACTGCAGCCAATATGACCGAGCCTGCGGTTGGAGCTTCCACATGGGCGTCCGGAAGCCAGGTGTGGACGGGCCACATGGGTATCTTGACCGCAAAGCCAAGACCAAAAAGCAAAAAGCCCGCAATCTGGAGCATTACAGGATAGGAAAAGCCCAGGTGGAAGGTATAGTCAAAGGAAAGCCTGCCGGTCATCATGTATCCATAGACCACCAGACTGGCAAGACCAAGCAGGAGAAAGACACTTCCGAAGAAGGTGTATACGAAAAACTTGTTGGCTGCATAGACCTTTCTGTCGTGCCCCCAAAGACCTATGATGAAATACATGGGGATGAGCATAGACTTCCCAGAAGAGGTAAAAGAGGAAAAAGTCAAGGGCGGAGGAAAACTCCAAGACAGGCGGTCTCAAGGAGTAAAAAGAGGGCGAAGTAAAGGTTAGGTCTGTCTTCCACCTTCCAAGTGCCAGAAAGGCGGACACGAAGACAAGAGCGGTCATCAGCAGCAGGGATATAGCCATACCACTGCCACCACATGGTAGGAATGCCCAGAGAAGGTATCCACTCAAGCCTTGTAATATACTGAAAGCCCTGAGCCTGCCAGTTAAAGTTCAGAAAAAG
>JBCNVH010000033.1:0-8326 GCA_039630295.1 Aquificaceae bacterium
CTCAAGGTAGCCATAGCCCATGTTTTTGGAGACCAGTTTTTAACCTCTGGAAGGTCAGAAGAAGAGTAAAGCATTGACTGACAAGGCTTAGAGCTATTTTTATAGGTTAAAAATCCAAAAGGTTAAAAATAGCCCTTTCAAATCCTTGTCTATCAAGGCTTTCAGAGGTTAAAAATAGGTTAAAAATTGAATCAGAAATTATGGGTTTTAGTGGGTCATTATGGGTTATTCAGACCATTGATACTCAAGGCTTTAAAAGCAATCCTATTGAAAGGCAAGGCTTTTAAAAGGGGCTATTTTCAAGGCTTTGACTGACAAGGGTTTTAAGTTGCGGGGGGAGGATTTGAACCTCCGACCTTCGGGTTATGAGCCCGACGAGCTACCAGGCTGCTCCACCCCGCGTTAGAGTGAATAATTATAAGGCTATATTTCCACCAAGTCAAGACTGACCTGGGAAAGCGGTTCACCCACCCCACCCACTACAGCCACCATGTTCTCAAGCCTTACACCAAACCTGTCGTTCAGGTATATGCCCGGCTCTATTGTAAAGACCATACCTTCCTCCACAACCACATCCTTATCCTGCCCTTTGTAGTAAATCCTCGGAAATTCGTGTATCTCTACGCCCACGCCGTGACCTGTGGAGTGGCTGAAGAGCTTTCCAAAACCCTTTTTCCTTATATACTCTCTTGCGGTTTTGTCTATCTCTGAAACCTTCCTGCCCACTTTGACCTTCTCAAGGGCAAAAAGATGAGCATCTTTGACGGTGTTGTAGACCTTTCTGAACTCCGAGCTTGCCCTTCCAAGGTATACAGTGCGTGTAAAGTCGGTGCAATAGCCTTTCCATAAAAGCCCCATGTCTATGAGCAGGGCTTCCCCCTTTTTTATCTTTCTGCCAGAGGTTTCCCAGTGGGGTATGGCTGAGCCTTTACCACTGGCTACTATGGCGGGGAAGCTCTCCCCCATTGCGCCCTCCTTAAAAAACTCAGAGATGAGCAGGGACCTGACCTCAAGCTCTGTAAGTCCTTCTCTTATCCTTTCAAGAATTCTGAGGTATACCCTGTCGCTTGCTCTCACACCCTCTCTCAGGGTTTCTATTTCTTCCCTCTCCTTTATAGCCCTCAGCTTTTTGAGAAAGCCCGGAATACCAACCCAATTTAACCCTCCTCTCAACCTCCTTTTGAACTCACAGCTTACCCTATCCTCTTCATAACCCACCCTTGAGGCTCTTAGCTTCTTGAGAAGCCCACCTATGGCTTTCAGGGCATTGCCCTCTATAAGTATCACGTCCCATCCCTTCAGGGTAGACCTTGCCTTCTCGTAATACCTGCCATCCGTCAGAAGGTGATGGCTATCTCTACCCACGACCACATAGGCGTGGCTTGAACGGAAACCGGACAGGTAGAAGACATTTGGCTGTGAGCTGAAGAGGAAAGCCTGTAAGCCCTTTTCTTTCAATAAGGCTTGAACTCTCTCTATCCTTTTCATCCTTCAGGAAGATTATAGACCAAGCCTGCGCCTTACAAGAGAAGAGAGCGTCTTCTGTCTCTTCTTTCCCCGGGGCAGGCTTTTTCTCATGTTTTCGAGCTCCGTCAGGAACTTATCCACATCCTCCGGCATTTTACTCTCAAGGAACTCTCTTATGCCCGCAGATAGAGCAGGGGCTTTGCCTGAAGTAGATATGCCTACAACCAGCTCCTTTCTGACTATGAGGGCTGGGAAGAGAAAGGTGCAGAAGTCTGGGCTGTCAACCGCGTTGCAGTGTATCCCCTTTCTCAGGCAGTAGCGGTGTATTTTCCTCTGAAGCCCAAGGCTGTCCACCGCCACCACAACCAGAAAGGCATCTCTTAGGTCCTCCATCCTTAACTTTCTTCTGAAGAGCTCGACCTCACCCTTCTCCCAGAGGTTCTGAAGGTATGGGGTAACTTCAGGGGCAATCACTCTTATGCGTGGTTTGAAGGGTAGGAGCTTCTCCACTTTCCTGCTTGCTACCCTTCCACCACCTACCACGACCACCCTCTTGCCTTCAAGGTTCACAAAAAGGGGAAAATAGGGCATGTTATTCCTCCAGTTTCATAAAGACCCTTTGCAGGTCTTTCAGGTCTTCTTCCGTAAGTGTTCTCATATCCAGAAGTAACATATCCTCTTTTATCCTTGCAACTACAGGTGGTTCTCCCCTTCTAAGCAGTCTTTCCAGCTCCGGGGTGCTCAGCCTTTTGTGTTTTACGCCCAGGCAATAGGTTTCCAGAAGAAGTTCAGGCATGGCACCACCGCCGCAGCGAGAAAAGTCTCTAAGAAGGAAAAGCTCAAGACTCTTAACCCCCCTTAGCCTTCGGATGAGTTTTTTTGCCTTCTTTTTTAGTTCCTCCGGCTTCTGGGTTAGCATGCGGAGGGTGGGTATTTTTTCATGCTCTCCCTCTCTGTAAAGTCTCAGTGTCATCTCAAGACCCGCAAGGGTCAGCTTATCCAGCCTTAGAGCTCTGCTCATGGGGTTCTTCTTCATCTTCAGAATAAGCTCACCCCTACCCAGGATGATGCCTGCCTGAGGACCACCCAGCAGTTTGTCCCCGCTTCCCGAGACTATATGTATGCCCTTTCTTATACACTCACCAAAGCTTGGCTCCTGCGTTCTTATACCCAGTTCCCTCAGGTTCAAAAGGCTACCGCTACCCAAGTCATAATAAAGGGGCAGTTCAAGGGAGAGGAGCTCTTCCACCTTCACCTCCTCCACAAAACCTTCCATGTAGAAGTTGCTCCTGTGGACTTTCATAAGAAGGGCGGTCTCCGGGCTTATAGCCCTTTCATAGTCAGAGAGTCTGGTTCTGTTGGTCGTGCCTACCTCCACCAGTCTGGCACCGGAGGCTCTCATGATATCCGGCACGCGAAAGCTCCCCCCTATTTCCACCAGCTCTCCCCTTGAAACCACCACTTCCTTGCCGAAAGCGAGGGTGTTGAGCACAAGATAAACCGCCCCTGCGTTGTTGTTGACCACATGCACCCCCTCCGCACCGGTCATCTCCAGAAGAAGCCCCTCTAAATGGCTCAGCCTTGAACCTCGCCTGCCTTCTTCAAGGTCGTATTCAAGGTTTGAATAGTGGAGAGCTATCTCTTTTATGAACTCACCCACCTCACCTGGCATCACAGACCTTCCCAGGTTTGTGTTTATTACCACGCCGGTGGCGTTTATAACCCTTCTCAGGCTGGTGGTGGAAAGTTCTCTTATCCTCCTTTCTATAAGCTCTGTCAGGTCTTCAAGGCTATCCCTCCTGCCCTCTTTGATTTCTTCCCTGACCCTCTCTAAAACCTCTCTTATGGCTCTCTTTGCCAGCCCTTCTGGATACCTCTCTTTGAACCTCCCAAGAAGTTTTGAGACCTGAGGTATCTGCCTCAAAAGGTTCATCTCAAAAAGACCCTCCTTTCTCCTTCTCTTCTTGTGATACCCAGCCTGTCCATGTGTTCAAGAAGGGGCACCAGATACTTCCTCGTAAGACCAAGAAGTTCTTTCGCCTGCTGAAGCGTAAACTCCCTTCCCAGGACTCTGAGCCTTCTCACATAGTCCTCAAAGAGGGTTTTTGAGAGGTAGAGGTAGTCGCCAAGGCTGTAAACCTGACCCCTCCTTACCGCCATCCTCAAGTATTCTCCATAAGGTTCAAGCTCTCTCTCTTCTCTTATACCATTCATAAGTAAGGACAGGAGCTCTCTGTATCCCTCCAGCTCTTCAAGCTTTGCCTTTTTCACATCCAGCAGGTAGCCTTCCACCACCTTTGTTTCCTTTAATCTCTCCAGTATGAATTTAAGGAGCTCCTCTCCTATCCTCAGCCTTGACTTGAGCTCGGGGAGAGGTAGCACGCCCCCCCGCTGGTTGAGAACCTCTTTCACCCTTTGAGAGAGGACCTCAAGGCTTACAGGGTGATAAAACCTGTCTCCTACCCTCGGAGCTTGAGGAGTTGCCACCACATTACCATAGAAGGAGAAAAGCTCTCCAAGACCAAGCCCTCTCAAACCCCTCTCAAGGAGAAGGTATTCGGTAGGGTTTTCTATAAGAAGGGTCAGGTTTGACCTGATAAACCTCTTTGAGCTTATGAGAGGAAAGGGGTGGAGCACCTCATAAGCACCCACCAGTCCTCCTGAAGAGCCCAGCACCGGTCCCCTCTCACCCCTTACCGTAGGCACTCTCTCGGAGAGCTTTAGAAGATATACATCCTCGTGTATCTGTCTGGACGAGAAGGAGACTTCTCTCATCCCAAAGAAGGCGTAACCCAGACCCTTCGGCACCCCCCTGAGCCTCGCTATTAGCCGGTCGGAAGACCTGACACCTTTAACCAGAAAGTAACCCCTTTCCAAACCCTCCGGTTCAAGCTCTGGGATGTTAAGGGCAAGCCTTTCTCCAGCTCTGCCCTCCCTTACAAAGACACCGTGATTTTGCATCTTTCTCACCCTGCAGGCAACCCCCAGGGGCTCAAGGGTTACGGTATCACCCTCCCCAATACTGCCAGAGACACAGCTACCCCTTACAACCGTGCCATAACCCTTCACACTGAAGGCGGAGTCTATATAGAACCTGAAAAGTCTGTTTTCTCTGAAGTTTAAGTTTCTCCACCCATAAGACCCAAGCTTTTCCTTTAGAACCTCCATACCCTGACCGGTAATAGAGGAGACCGCACAGACCTCAAATGCCCTGAGCCCTTCCCTTTCCAGAAGCTCAAGCACCTCAAGTCTTGCAAGTTCAAGGGTCTCCTGGTCCACCCGGTCGGACTTGGTGAGTGCTACCACAACCTCCTCTATGCCAAAGCTCTTCGCCACCCTGAGGTGTTCCACCGTCTGGGGCATCACACCTTCGCCCGCATCCACTACCAGTAAAAGCCCCCATACGGGTGCAAGCCCACATATGGCGTTCTTTATAAACCTCTCATGTCCCGGAAGGTCTATAATCTCTACCCTCAGCCCCCTATGGGGAAAGTCCAGAAAGGCAAAGCCTATGTCTATACTCATTCCCCTTTTCTTTTCCTCAGGGAGTCTGTCCGTATCTATGGAAGTAAGGGCTTTTACCAGAGAGGTCTTTCCGTGGTCTACATGTCCTGCCACACCAAGGGGGAAGTATTTCATAAGAAAAAAATATAAAAACAGGTAAAGGGCTCAGCCCCTGAGCCCTCAGTCTTCTCCATAAGCCATGGCAAGCACCTCCAGGGGATGGTAGACCCTTTTACCCGTCATCAGCTCTATGTGGTTGCCGGACAGAGGGCAGTCAGAAACAAAAAGGTCCGCGCCGGAGCTTTTCATATCCTCAAAGAGCTTTGAACCAACCTTAAGGGACATGTCAAAGGTTTCCTTCCTTACTCCAAAGGTGCCATCGTGTCCGGAGCACCTCTCTATAAGCTGGACCTTTGTGTTGGGTATTAGCCTCATAAGGGCTACCGCTCTGTAACCTATGTTCAGAGACTTGAGATGGCAGGGTATGTGGTAGGCTATACTGCCTACAGAAACCTTAAAGTCTCTGTTGAACTTCTTTTCCTGATGGAGCTTGAAAAGGTATTCATGCACATCGTAAACCCTTTCGGAGACCATCTTTGCATCCGGGTCATCGGGCAGGAGCAGGGGATACTCGTATTTTATCTGAAGGGCACATGTAGGCACAGGCACCACTATATCAAAGCCTGCCTCCACATAGGGTTTCAACCTCTGAAGGTTATACCTTGCCCTCTCGGTGGCTGAGTCTATGTCTCCTATGTCAAAGAAGGGTATACCACAGCACTGCTGTTCGGGAAGTTCCACATAAATATGGTTCTTTTCAAAAACCTTCAGGAGTGCCTTACCCCTTTCCAGATAGTTGTAATTTAAAAGGCAGGTGTAGAATAGGGCAACCTTGCCCCTTTCCTCCTTCACCGGTCTTCTGTTTTTCTTAAACCAGCTTACAAAGGTTTCTGAGTTGACCGGGGGAAGCTTTGCCCTGCGGTCAATACCCATAAAACCTTCCATAACCACTCTGAAAATGGGTATGTTGTTTACCTTGTTCACCACAGGAGCAAAGGGCAGAGATAGTTTTCCCAGGAGGTCCGTGTTGAGAAGGAGTTTGTCGGTAAGCTTAGCCCCTTTGTTTTTGAACTTCCATACCTTGTATCTGAGAGATAGGTGGGGGAAGTCTATCCTCCACTCGTGGGGTGGTGTGTAGGGACACTTAAAGTAGCATTGTTTGCAGTGGAAACACAGCTCTAAGGGAAGGGCGAGCTCCTCCTTTGAGAGCTCCTCTATATTGTCCTCGTGTTTGTCCACCGCGTCAAAGAGTGCGGGAAAGGAAGGACAGTAGGTAACGCACATCCTGCAGTCTTTACATTTGGAGTATACCCTTTTTGCCTCTTCCCATAAAGCTTCTTCCTTCAGGAAGTTGGGGTCTTTTATATTGAACTCAAAATCCTTAACTCCACCAATGGCTAACTCAGACATGATAAATCTCCCTTTTGGGTTTTGTTTTGCACGGGGGCGCTCCGCCCCCAAGATTGAAGAGCTCGGGATTAACCCTTAAGAGATTCGAGAGCCTTCTGGAACCTTCCCGCGTGAGACTTCTCCGCCCTCGCAAGGGTTTCGAACCACTCCGCTATATCCTCGAAGCCTTCTTCCCTTGCCACCCTTGCAAAGCCGGGATACATCTCCGTATACTCGTAGGTCTCACCCGCTATGGCTGCCTCCAGGTTCTGCTCCATCGTGCCTATGGGCATGTTAGTTGCCGGGTCTCCACCACCATACTTCTCCATAAACTCAATGTGCCCAAAGGCGTGTCCTGTCTCGCCCTCTGCGGTTTCTCTGAAGATGTTGGCTATATCGGGGTAGCCCTCAATGTCCGCCTTTCTGGCAAAATACAGATACCTCCTGTTTGCCTGGGACTCCCCGGCAAAGGCATGCTTGAGGTTCTCAAGGGTCTTGCTGCCTTGCAGGCTCTTGCTCATGGTTAACACCTCCTTAAAGTTTTTGGTTATATGTATTATATGCAAACTTTTTGCATTTGTCAAGGGTCTTTCAGAGAGACTGTTTGAAAATTCTCAAGTATGCGTAGGACAAGGACTTTATAAGGTAAGGAAGGAACATAAAAAAACTAACCTTCAGCAACATGCTCAAGTTCCACAGCATAAACCTCACCATCACAAAAAGCCTCGCAAGCTCGTAAATCCTTGTATTGTCCCTGTGTAAAAGAGTGTGGAAAAGTCAGGAGAGTATCCGAGGATGTCTGTGATGACACTCTCAAGGGTTCTGTATGATATGTTCAGGTGTTGCTTGAGGATGGCAGCAAGCAGGATGATCTCTTCTGAGTATGTGGCTGGTCTACCTCTTCTTTTGGTGTATGGCTTCTGGCTGTAGATTCTGCGCTCACCGATTTCTTGATTAGTTCAAACAGATACTGTGTGTCTTTTTTGGTCAATACTTTTTCATTTTCATTCTCATGCCATGAGTTTTTGTAGTGCATATGTCGTAAACCTTGTCCTTCCTATCTAAGGAAAATTTTAAACACGTTCATTTAATTTGTTGACAAATTAGGTTTTTTGTTGTATGCTATTCCATGGTAAAAAATGGCGCTGTAAGTGAGTGCATCCGATAGTCCTACTTAGCCGTGCTAAGTGGGGATTATGCTTACACGGCGTGAACAAGCCTTCACTGTCTGGATTGAAAGGTCTGGACGGTGAGCGGTATAAGTACCTCTGGGTAAGGCACGGGGCTCACTGGCAAGTAAAACTTGCCACAGTCCTAAACCTGAGGCATGGAATAAATGTCCATGCTAAGGGATACTCTATTCTTTGCATCCTATATTTTTCTCTTTCTTCTGAGAGATGGCGGGTATTTCCTCTATTTCAGGTTGCACGGGTTCAATGGTGATTTCGGGCACTACCCTTTTCATGGGTTCTTTGAGCTCTGGTTTTTTCACCACTTTAAACTGATTCATGCCCTGAGCACCTTCAAAGTCTGTAGCCACTACCGCCACCCTCATGAAGTTGTCTTTGCTGTTATCCAATACGGCTCCGAATATAATCAGAACATCCTCATGGGCTTATTCTCGATTCTTCCTATTGTTTCTTCCACATCTCTGAAAGGCACGTCTTCGTCTACCCACAGGGTAACAAGCAATCTCCTTGCACCCTGTATGCTATTGCCTTCAAGCAAGGGACTGGTGATAGCCTGTTCTATCGCGTAAGCATCTCTCTACCTTCTCCCCTGCCTTCGCCTATGCCTATGAGAGCAAGACCGCCTTTTTCCATAACGGTTTTTACATCCGCAAAGTCCACATTTATAAGAGCGGGTGTCACCACTATACTGGTTATACCTATCACCGCTTTGGCAA
>JBCNVH010000034.1:0-4876 GCA_039630295.1 Aquificaceae bacterium
TGAACTTTATAGCCTACTGGTTCTCCGACAAAATTGTGCTTGCCATGTATGGTGCCAGGGAGATACCCTATCAGGAAGCACCCTGGCTCCACAGGATGGTGGAAGAGCTCGCCCAGAGGGCAAGCATACCAAAACCAAAGAGGTCTACCTTGATTCCAATGGAGAAGCCCAACGCCTTTGCCACAGGACGGGTTCCTCCAACGGTGCGGTGGCGGTAACCTCCGGCATCTTAAGGCTTTTGGAAGAGCGTGAGTTAAGGGGTGTGCTTGCCCACGAGATAGGGCACATCAAAAACAGAGATGTGCTGGTGGCAACCATGGCCGCTACTATAGCGGGTGCCATATCCTATCTGGTGAACATGCTCCAGTTTGCCTTGCTTTTTGGACACTCCAGAGAGGGAGAGAACAACAACCCTCTATCTCTCATAGCCAGCATAGCTATGCTCATAGTTACACCAATAATAGCTACCATCATACAGATGGCAATATCTCGCTCCAGAGAATACATGGCGGACGAAACAGGTGCGAGGATAAGCGGAGACCCCCTCGCCCTTGCGAGCGCACTGGAAAAGATACACAACTATGTTTATCAGATGCCTGCAGAGGTCAACCAGGGCACCGCACACCTTTTTATTGAAAACCCTCTCTCCGGTCATGGCATATGGGAGCTCTTTTCCACTCACCCCTCTACGGAGAAGAGGATAGAGAGGTTAAAGGAGCTGGCAAGGCGGGTGGGTTTCTAAATCTGCCTGGAAAGCACATGCCTCTCCGGCACAAGGCATAGAAACTCTCCCTCCGCCACCTTTTCCTCTCCCCCTTACTTCCACCTGCACCCACCTTTTTCTGCCCTCAGACCTTTTCAGCCTTCCCTCCGCAAAGCTCATCACCCACCACCACCGGCTTTAAAAAACTTATGTTCGCCTGAGCCAGCACCACGGTAGGTTCGTTAATGGTTGCCATAGCACAGAAATCCGCAAGAGAGAAGATAAATCCGCCATGAACCAGTCCCGTCTCGTCCGCCATCATCCTCCTCTCCGTCCTTAACCTGAGCCTCGCGTAGCCCTCATAGAGCTCAACCACCTCACCACTAAGACTTGTATCAATTTCCAAGTGCGTTCTTAACTGCATGGACAAACTCCTCCATTTTTCTATGGTCTTTTACGCCCGGGCTCCTCTCCACACCTGAGGAGGCATCCACCCCATAGGGACCCACCTCTCTTATGGCTTCCGCCACATTGTCCGGTTTTAGACCCCCTGCCAGAAATACCCTGAAACCCTGCTCTACCAGCTTCTTCGCCATCTTCCAGTCCGCCTTCTGACCGCTCCCTCCGTAAAGTTGAGAACAGGCATCGAGGATAACGCCATGAGCTCTCTTCCAGTCTTCGGAGAGGGAAAGCTCAGGGCAGGTCCTGAAGGCTTTTATAACCCTCTCCAGCCCTACACTTTTCGCAAAGGAGAAATCTTCCTCCCCGTGGAGCTGGATAAGGTCAAAGCCCACCTGCAAGGCTTTTTTTACCTCCTGGTATTCAGGGTTTACCATAACCGCCACCCTGTTGGCACCCTTACCCGCTTCAAGGAGCCCCTCCACTCTGTCCCAGCCCACATACCTCGGACTTCCGGGGTAGAGAACTATCCCCACGTATTCGGTGCCAAGCTCCACCGCCTTCTTAAGGTCCTCCTCCTTTGTAAAACCGCACAGCTTGATGTGAACCATTCAGGGTCAAATATTATAAATTAGGAGGTGCGCTCATGAGAGTAATATTGGGTCTTTTTTTAATCTTTTCCCTTCTGTATGCCCAGCCTCATGGTAAGGTGGTGCAGACACCCTACCAAAAGCCCTTTAAGGTTGTCTACGAGCTTTTTCTCGACCATCCCGAGAAGTTAAGACCGGCCCTTGGCTGGATATCCAACCTCTTTTTCGTTCTTACTAACCCACCTTACAACTTCAGTCCTGAGGACCTGGAGGTGGTGGTAGTATCTCACGGAAGAGAACTTCCGGTTTTTGTGACAAAAAACAGGAGGGAATACGGAGATATGGTGGACAGGCTGGAGAGCCTTAGCCTTTATGGTGTCAGGTTTAAGGTATGCAGGATGGCAGCAGAGCAGGTCTACGGGTTCTCCGAGAAGGACTTTTATCCCTTTGTGGAGCTTGTGCCCTCTGCGATAGTGGAGATAATACACTGGCAGTTGCAAGGACACGCTCTTATGGTGCCTCAGGTCTTTGAGATAAGAAGGCAGTGATACAGGTAGAGAATAAGAAACCTTGCAAAGGTTTAGAACAGAAAAGCTCCCTGACCCTACCCTACTTCAGGACCTTTAGGGCTGAGTTATCATATTCTCATGGCGGTCTGCTATGACTTTTCCCTCCTTACAGATTTTGATGTCTACCTCTTCAGGGAGGGTTCTCACTGCAGGCTTTACGAAAAGCTGGGCTGTCATCTTTATGAGGATGGTGCCTACTTTGCAGTATGGGCACCCCATGCGGAGGAGGTTTTTGTCTTTGGAGACTTCAACGGCTGGAACAAACACTCTCTACCTTTGAAAAAAAGAGAGGATGGCTCAGGTATATGGGAAGGCTTTGTGGAGGGTGTGAAAAAGGGTCAAAGATACAAGTATCACCTCTACACCCGTTGGGGCTACTGGACTGACAGGGCTGACCCCTTCGGTTTTTATCACGAGACACCCCCAGGAACTGCCTCCATAGTTTGGGTCTTGAGTTATAACTGGACTGATGAAGGGTGGCTAAAGAAGAGAAAAAGCCTGAACCATCATAGAGCTCCCATAAGCATATACGAGGTTCACTTGGGCTCCTGGAGAAGGGTGCCGGAGGAAGGTAACAGACCTTTGAGCTACAAAGAAATCGCACCTTTGCTGGCGGAGTATGTGAAGGAGATGGGCTTTACCCATGTGGAGTTTCTGCCGGTTATGGAACACCCCTTTTATGGCTCCTGGGGTTATCAGATAACAGGATACTTTGCGCCCACCGCCCGCTACGGCACGCCTCAGGACTTTATGTATCTTGTGGATTACCTTCACAAGGAAGGCATAGGTGTTATCCTTGACTGGGTGCCTTCTCACTTTCCTTCAGATGGACATGGGCTTGCCTACTTTGATGGTTCACATCTCTATGAGTATGGAGACTGGCGTAAGGGCTGGCATCCTGACTGGAAGAGCTACATCTTCGATTACGGAAAGGGTGAGGTAAGGTCCTTTTTATTAAGCAGTGCCCATTTCTGGCTGGAAAAGTATCATGTGGAGGGTATAAGGGTGGATGCGGTTGCAAGCATGCTTTACCTGGATTACTCCAGACAGGAATGGATGCCGAACATCTATGGTGGAAAGGAAAACCTGGAAGCTATAGACTTCCTGAAAAAGCTCAACCTCTGTCTCTATGGAGACTTTGAGGGCGTGCAGACAATAGCGGAGGAATCCACAGCCTTCCCCATGGTGAGTAGACCGGTATACCTTGGGGGACTTGGTTTTGGCTTTAAGTGGAACATGGGCTGGATGAACGACACCCTCTTTTACATGTCCAAGGACCCCATCTACAGGAAATATCACCACAACCAGCTCACCTTTAGCATATGGTATGCCTTCTACGAGAACTTTATCCTCCCCCTCTCTCACGATGAGGTGGTGCATGGAAAAGGCTCCCTCATCTCCAAGATGCCCGGCGACTACTGGCAGAAGTTTGCCAACCTCAGAGCTCTTTTTGGCTACATGTGGACGCACCCGGGCAAAAAACTCCTCTTTATGGGTGGTGAGTTCGCTCAATGGAGGGAGTGGAACCACGACCAGAGCCTTGACTGGCATCTTCTTGAATATCCCTCTCATAGGTGTCTTCAGAGGCTGGTCAAAGACCTCAACAGGCTCTATAGAGAAGAGCCAGCCCTTCATGAGCTTGACTGCGAGCCAGAAGGTTTTGAGTGGGTAGACTTTGGAGACTGGGAAAAGAGCATAATAAGTTATCTGAGAAAGTCTTCAGAGGGTGATGTCCTGCTTGTGGTCTGCAACTTTACACCCGTGCCGAGGTTTGAATACAGGGTAGGTGTTCCCATGGGTGGCTTTTGGAAGGAGCTCCTGAACACGGATGCGGAGCTCTACGGAGGAAGTAATTTAGGAAACTTAGGAGGTCTTATGGCTGAGGACGTGCCCTTTCACGGAAGACCCTGTTCTCTTTCCCTTACTCTTCCTCCTCTTGCGGTGGTGGTCTTCAAATGGGTCGGGCGGGAGTCGAACCCGCGACCCACGGATTAAGAGTCCGTTGCTCTGCCTGCTGAGCTACCGACCCTCAACCTCTCAATTATAAACCTGTATACCAACTCCTTCAACCCATCCACCCTTACATCAAAATCAAGGTAGTAGAGTTTATCCGATGGGGGCAACTTTACCGCGTCTTTGAGGGTTGTTAGATATACTTCGTCCTTCGCAAGTTCAAAACCCTCATAGCTGTGATGGTCTGGAAAGCTCAGCCTTCTCTTTACCTTTATGCCGAGCCTCTCGAGGGTTCTAAAAAACTGTGAATTGTCACCAAGCCCTGCAAAGGCTATAAAGCTTAGGTGGTGAAAATCCTTAAGAACCTTTCCATCGCTACTCCTCACAACCCGCCAGTTTTCTCTAAACATCCTGAGCGTTGGCTTGTGAGGATGCACCCAATCGATGTCCTCAAGTTCACTGTAAGATAGCACTATTATGTCCGCCCTTTCCATACAGTATAAAGGTTCTCTGAGCCTTCCAAAGGGCAAAAGCCTATCCTTAAGGTCTTTTTCTCTTAAAAGCAGGATGTTTAAATCTCTGTGTATTTTCCTGTGCTGGAAGCCATCGTCCAGCAGGATGATCTCCGGCTTTAACTCTCTGAGGGCAAAGTCCGCACCCCT
>JBCNVH010000035.1:0-17946 GCA_039630295.1 Aquificaceae bacterium
AGCTGGTTGATGGGCTGTTAAGGGAGCTGGAAGAAGAGTATGGGGCAAAGCTAAGATAGAGCCTGCCCTGTGCGTGGTGAAGGAGCTCATATTGGGGTCCACATGGTGAGCCATTAGGGAGCTCGGTCTCCGGGGAAGTCAGGTTGGCTCTCCGGGAGAGCACCCACCTGTCCTTTTTTGGGGCCCACCGAAGGCTCCTTTCTCCACGGCATGGGCGGGTATAAACCTTGCCTTCCCCTCCTTAAAGAGGAGGCGGAAGATGACCTTAGCCACGAAGAGAGACCTTAGAAGGCAGTTTCTAAAGAGAAGGGAAGGACTTTCCCAGGAAGAGCGAGAAAGACTATCCGCCCGGATAGTGGAAAGGCTTCTGAGCCTTCCCCAGCTACTTAAAGCCCGGTCCTTGCTCCTTTTCTGTCCTCACAGGGGTGAACCAGACATAAGCTCTCTCTTTTCCTGGACCCTTCAGGAAGGCAAGGAACTCTTACTTCCTAAAGTGGATGGGGATGGGCTAAGGCTCATAAGGATAGAGGGTCAAGGGGAGCTCAGTCCGGGAGCCTATTGCATCCCCGAGCCTACCGGGGGCGAGGAGGCAAAACCAGAAGAGGTGGATTTTTCTCTTATCCCCGGTGTGCTTTTTGACACAGAGGGTTATCGCATCGGCTACGGAAAGGGCTACTATGACAGGCTTCTAAAGAGCCTGGGGGGTGTGAAGGTGGGGGTATGCTACCAGTTTCAGCTGGTGGAGGAGGTGCCCAGGGATAGCTGGGATGTGCCGGTCGATTTGGTGGTAACTGAAGAGAAGATTTATCAAGGAGGTAAGACAAGATGAGCTCAGAAGTGCTTCTTATTATCCTAGGTTTTATCGCCCTTATGGTAGGGTTAGGTGCGGGCTTTTTCTTCTCAAAAAAGGGTAAGACAACCCCACAGATGGAGAACATACAGGAGCTTGAGGAAAGGAGGAGAGAAGCCCTTGAAGTGGTTTCTAAAGCAAGGGAGGAGGCTCAGGAGCTCCTCAGGAAGGCTCAGGAAGAGGCGAGAGAGCTGAGGCTTAGTGCGGAGAGAGAGGCGGAGAAGATAGTAAGGCTGGCTCAGGAAGAGGCGGATAGGTTAAGGTCCACCCTTAAGGAGGAGACGGAGAAGATAAGACAGGACCTGGAAAGGAAAACGAAAGAGATGGAGGAGTATCTTGCGGAGAGAAGGCAGGAGGTTCAGAGACTTGAGCAAACCTTGCATCATAAGGAATCCAATCTGGAGAGAAGGGTTCAGGCTCTTGAAAGGAGAGAGGAAGAGCTCTACAGGAGGGAGAGAGAAATAAGGGATATGGAAAGACAGATAGACCAGGCTCAGAGAAGCCTTCAGGCAAGGATGAAAGAACTTGAGGAAAAAGAGAGGGAGATTGAATCCCTTAGACACAGAGAGATGCTTGAGCTTCAGAGGATAGCAAGCATGACCCTTGAAGAAGCAAGGGGCGAACTTCTTAAAAGAGTGGAAGAAGAGGCAAGGGCTGAGAGCATAAGGCTTATGAAAAGGATAGAGGAGGAAGCCAGGGAAAGGGCGGAGTTTGAGGCTAAGAAGATAATAACCACTTCAGTCCAGAGGTTATCCTCTGAGATAGCCATAAACTACACAACCACCACCCTGGAGCTCCCCAGCAACGAGTTCAAGGGCAGGATAATAGGAAGAGAGGGTAGGAACATCAGGACCTTTGAACTTCTTACCGGCGTTGACCTTATTATTGACGACACTCCGGACATAGTCACCATATCCTCCTTTGACCCAATGAGGAGAGAGCTGGCAAGAGAAGTCCTTGAAAAGCTCATACAGGACGGCAGGATACATCCAGCCCGCATAGAGGAGGTGGTGGCAGAGGTTAAGAAGGGTATGGACGAGAACATAAGGAAGATGGGTGAGGAAACCTGCATGGAGCTCGGTCTCTATGACATAAACCCGGGTCTTTATTACTACATAGGAAAACTCTACTACAGGACCAGCTACTCTCAGAACGTTCTTCTGCACTCCAAGGAAGTGGCTTACATAGCAGGTCTTATGGCGGAGGAGCTGGGACTGGACGCAAAGACTGCAAGGAGAGCGGGACTTCTGCACGACATAGGCAAGGCGGTCTCTCACGAACTGGGGGGGTCTCACACGGATATAGGCATAGAGCTCTGCAAACGTTACGGCGAGCCTGACCCTGTGCTTAACGCCATAAAGGCGCATCATAACGAAGAGCCGGTTAGGTATCCCGAGGTTGCACTGGTATGTGCTGCGGACGCCCTATCTGCCGCAAGACCGGGGGCAAGAAGAGAAACCCTCGAAGCCTACCTCAAGAGGCTGGAAAAGCTGGAAGAAATCGTAAAGTCCTTCAAGGGCGTGCAGAATGCCTACGCAGTGCAGGCGGGTAGGGAGGTCAGGGTTATCGTAAGCCCCGAGGAGATAGGAGATGAAGAAGCCTACCTGCTTTCCAAAAACATAGCCAGAAAGATAGAGGAGGAGATGCAGTTCCCAGGGCAGATAAAGGTGGTGGTCATAAGGGAAACAAGGCATGTGGAATACGCAAAGTGAAGACCTAACCCCCATGCTCTCCCAGTATCACCACTTTAAAAGGCAGTATTCGGACTGCCTGCTCTTCTTCCGTCTTGGAGACTTTTACGAGCTTTTCTACGAGGATGCTCAGACAGGCTCGAAAGAACTGGGTCTTGCCCTTACCTCCAGACCGGCGGGAAAGGGTAGAGAAAGGGTTCCCATGTGTGGCGTTCCCTATCACTCTGCCAGCTCCTACATATCAAAGCTCATCTCCAAAGGCTATAAAATTGCCATATGTGAACAGCTTGAGGATGCAACGCAGGCGAAGGGTCTTGTCAAAAGAGATGTTATAAGGGTTATAACTCCCGGCACCTACTTTGAAAAGGAAAACTGTGGGCTCGCAGGTGTGTTAAAGAGGGGTGGTCAATACCTCTGCGCCTACCTAAACCCATCAACCGGCGAGTTTGTGGGAGCTTCCTTTGACCTGAAGGGTGCCAAGGAGTTTCTTTTAAGGTTTTCACCGAGGGAGCTGGTCCTCACCACAACCCTTCAGCTTGAGCTTAGGGAGCAGGAGTTTTTCCTCTGCAGGGTTGAGGAGACATTTTTTCAGGATGGTTTGAAGGTGCTTCTTGAGGACATGAAGCTCTTCAGCCACAAAGGACTTGGCTTTGAAAGAGAGGAGGAGCTCCTGCCCTTTGGCGGTCTTTATCTATACCTTAAGCAAACCCAGAAGTCTTTCCTGCCCTTTCTGGAAAAGCCAAAACCCTACAAGGATGAGGGATATGTAAGTATAGACTACAGGACACGGCGGGGGCTTGAACTTCTTGAGTCTTATGAGGGCTCTGAGAGCTTTACCCTCTTTGGTGTGATGAACAGGACACTGACCCCAATGGGTAGGAGAAGGCTAAGGTTTCACATACTCCACCCCTTCAGAGAAAAGGGTATGGTAGAAAAGGTTCAGGAGGCTGTGGAGGAGCTCTTGAAGGCGGAGAGCACCTTAAAGGAGGTAAGAGAATGCCTAAAGGGTGTGCCAGACCTGGAGAGGCTCATAAGCAGGATAAGCGGCGGTCTTTCTACCGCAAAGGACCTGGTGCAGGTAAAAAGAGTTCTTGAAGCCATAAGAGCTCTTAAAGAAGCTATAAGGGGGGCAGGTTCGGAAGCCCTTAAGGAGGTCCATCAGAGGCTTATGGAGCTTGAAGACCTCCGTGAAGAAATAGAGAGAACCCTGGTGGAAGACCCTCCCTTTCACCTAAAGGAGGGCGGTCTTATAAGAGAAGGCGTGGACCAGAGCCTTGATGAACTCAGATATTACAGGGATAACGCCCAGAGACTTATTGAAGAATATGAGGTTAAACTCAGGAGGGAGACGGGCATACAGAGCCTGAAGGTGGCTTACAACCGGGTAATAGGATACTACATAGAGGTCACCAAGCCTAACCTCAGGTATGTGCCGGATTACTTCCGGAGACGTCAGACCCTTTCCAACGCAGAGAGGTTCACCACCGAATACCTTCAGGAGCTTGAGGAAAAGACGCTTTCTACACAGAGCAGGATAAACAACCTTGAATATGAGATTTTTCTATCTCTTAGGGAAAGGGTTCTCAGCAAGGTGGAAGAGCTTGCAGAAAACGCACGGTTGCTGGGATGGCTTGACTACCTTCAGTGCCTTGCCACTGTGGCACTTGAAAAGGGGTGGGTAAAGCCTCTAATGGTTGAGGACAGGGTCCTTTACATAAAGGAAGGCAGGCACCCTGTGATAGAGGAGTATGTAAAGACTTACTGCCCTAACGACACGCGTATGGATGAAGAAAACCTTCTGCTGATAGTGACAGGACCAAACATGGCTGGTAAGTCCAGCTACATAAGGCAGACCGCCCTTCTGACCCTGATGGCTCACATGGGCTCTTTCCTTCCCTGCAGGTCAGCCACCGTAGGGCTTGTCTCTTCCATCCATGCCCGCATAGGTTCGGGCGATGCGCTTGCCCTCGGTGTCTCCACCTTCATGAACGAGATGCTGGAAGTTGCCAACATACTGAACAATGCGGACTCGAAAAGCCTCATAGTGCTCGATGAAGTGGGGCGCGGAACCTCCACCTACGACGGCATAGCCATAAGCAGGGCGATACTGGAATACCTGGTGGAAAGGGTAAGGGCAAGAACCCTGATGGCAACCCACTTTCTGGAACTTACGCAGGTGGAAAAGAAGGGCGTGAAGAACTACCATATGGCGGTGAGCAAAGAAGGAGAGGAGATAAATTTTCTTTACCTTCTCAGACCCGGCAGTGCGGAGGGGAGCTTTGGCGTCAGAGTGGCAAGAAGGGCTGGACTACCCAGAGAGGTCATAGAGAAGGCGGAGGAGATACTTCAGGAGCTCCAAGGTTCCCGAACCCTTCCCGTCCTTGAAAGGTTTTACAGAGAAAGCCTTGAGGAAGAGGAAAGGCGGATACTTGAAGAGCTTTATTGGACAGACATAGCCAACCTTACACCCCTTCAGGCTTTTCTCAAGCTGGTAGAAATAAAGGAAAGACTTGCGGTCCTGAGGAAGAGGGAGTTAGGAGAATAGGTGTCCCCTCAGCTTTTAAAAAACAAACCTGTTATAATAGGCTTCCATGAGGAAATTGATGTTTTATTTTGCCTTTGTTTTAACCCTTCTTAGCTTTGCCTATGCGCAGCAGGTAGACCCTTTCCTTCTTCCCGAGAGGGCAAACTCAAGGATAAATGCCAGCGTGGAAATTGCAAAGGAGCTCAAAAGCATGGGTTATAAACGCATGGCTGTGGTTTACATGGAAACCTCCGACCTCTGCGCCCTCTTCTCCGCCTCTCTTGTGGCGTCTCTGAAAACACTGGGAGTGGAAGCCTACTACATAAAAGGAGGGGAAGGACTTGAAGAAAGGCTGAAAGCCCTTCAGCCCTTCCATGTATATATGGCTTACTTCGGAGAGAGACCACCTCAGGAAGTGCAGACCCATTTTACTGAAGACCTCAGGAGGGTGCTGAGGTATGAAAAAAGACCAAGTCTGGTAATACAGCCCGCTTTACTCGCTATGGGTTTTGTGAACGGGCTTTTGACCGACGAGGAAATCTCTTCTACCCTTCAGGAAGTTCCCATGCTCAGCTTTCTTTTTGAAAGTGGAAAAGCAAAGCCAGTAAAGGTGGTTATAAAAGACCTTGAGGTAAAGGTTACGCCAGCGCAAGAGGGAGCAAAACCAGCAAAGCCCAAAAGAGAGCAAAGGAGGAAATGACCCTCTTACTTCTTCTCATACTTTCCTTCGCCTTCTCTCAGGAAAGGCTCTTTTACCTTATGGGCACCTATGCTCTCATAGAGCTCCCGGAGGCAAAGGTATATGAGGCTTACAGACATATGAAAAATCTGGAGGAAAAGCTCTCGGACTATATAGAAGGTTCGGAGGTCCGGAGGATAGAGGAGATGGCAGGAAGGGGGTGTGTGGAGGTATCGGAGGAAACCCTTGAGGTCATAAAGAGAGCTCTCGAGGTGTCGGAGAAGACCTATGGCTTCTTTGACATAACGGTAGGAAGCTACACCATAAACTTCAAAAGAAGGGGGCTTTTAGGAGAGCAAGAGGCAAAAAGGCTCATAGACTACAGGAAGGTGAGAGTGGAAGGTAAAAAGGTTTGCCTGATGGAAAAGGGCATGGCGGTGGACCTTGGGGGTATAGGTAAGGGTTACGCGGTGCAGAAGGCTTACGAAGAGCTCCGCACCCAATGGGGCTTTATATCCATAGCGGGCGACCTGAAGGTCTGGGGGCACAGGAGACTTCTTGCGGTCTTTAATCCAATGGGTGGTGGTCTGCTGGCGGAAGGCTACAACTCAAGGGACCTTTGTCTTTCCACAGGTGGTAACTACTTTAGAAGACACATCCTTGGAAAGGAAAACAGCCTCCTTCAGGCAACGGTGGCTTATGAAGACTGCACCCTTACCGATGCCTTTGAAACAGCCCTCCTTGCCATGGACGATGAGAGCAGGGAAAGGTTTCTTGAGAAAAACCCTCAGGTGGGGGTCCTTCTGCTTTTTAAGGATGGAAGTCTCTTTGTAAACAGAGCCTTCATGGAATACTTTGAAGGTCTTAGGTTTTATCCAGCAGCTCGCTGAAGAGCCTCAGGTATCCTTCTACGGTCCTATCTATAGAATACTCGCGGGCGGTTTCCATCGCCCTCCGAGAAAGCCTTTCGTATTCCTCCTCTTTCAGCTGAAGGGCAAGCCTTAGTTTTTCCACCAGACCCTCCAGGTCACCCACCTGAACCCCAAAGCCGTTTTCTCCATCTCTGAGGTAATCACCTATGCCACCTGCAAGCGTGGAGATGACCACCTTACCGCAAGCCATTGCCTGAAGCACCGCCCCTGCTATGCCTTCAAAATAAGAGGAAAAGACAAAGAAGTCAGACATGCCCAGGAGCTCCGGAATGTCTTCTCTGAAGCCAAGACCAAACAGGCTGTTCTCCATACCATACCTCCGAGCGTAGGCAGGTGCTTCTCTGTCCGTCCCTATACCCACAAGAAGGAGAAGACAGTTGGAGCATTTGAGCCTTGCAAAGGCTTCTATCAACAGTGGCTGACCCTTGTGCTCTGGGTTCCAGTTTGCCACATTAATGAAGACCTTTTTATCCGGGTCTATACCCAGCTCTTTCCTCTTTACCAGAACCCTTTCTCTTCCTATAGGTCTGAACCTTTGAAGGTCGAGACCGCTGGGTATGTAGCGGAGCTTCTCGGGGAAAAAGCCTTCCCTTCTTAGTCTTTCAAAGGTTGTCCTGTCCACAACCAGGATGCGGTCCGCAGAGGCGTATTTCAAAAGTTTTGAAAACAGACCGGAGCTCTTGCCCGTTCTCTTGTAGGCTATTACCTTGGGTCTATCCCTCACAAAGATGAGGGCTGTTCTAACAAAATCAAAGGCGTGGGGTGAGTTGGCTATGACTACATGAAACTTTTCCTCCTTTACCACCTTCCATAGCCTGTAATAGTTCATAGGGTTGAGACGAGGAAGCCACCGATGGTTTTCAAAAAAGTGAAACCTGACGGGGTAGTCTTTCAACCTCTCCAGCATAAGCTGGTAGCCAAAGGATAATGCCATATGAACTTCCAGTCCCCTTTTGGCTAACTCTCTGGATATGAGGTAGGTTTGCTCCTTCGTCCCACCCCAGCCCCCGCCTTCCACCACCTGAAGGAGCTTAATCATTCGGAAGACCGGCTTTCCTTCTTTACTATCAGAGAAGCCACCACGGAGACAAAGATGGCACTGCCTATAAGCAAAAGAGAAACCTCAACGGGTATCTTGTAAAAGTCTGACAGAAGCATCTTCACACCTATAAAGCCTAATATGAAGGAAAGCCCGTAGTGCAGGTAATGAAAGAGAGGCAGTATGCCCGCGGCTGCAAAGTAAAGAGACCTAAGCCCCAGTATGGCAAATATGTTGGAAGTGTAGACGACAAAAGGGTCCTTGGATATGGCAAGGATAGCCGGCACCGAGTCTATGGCAAACATGATGTCCGAGCTCTCCACAAAGAGAAGGGCTAAAAACATGGGTGTGGCGAAAATTTTTCCACTTTCCTTAAGGAAGAACTTACCGCCTGCATGGTGCGGTTTCATGGGCATGAGCCTTTTGGCTATTCTGTATACCAGGGTGTGCTCCGGGTGAAATTCCTTTTCCTCCGTGGTCAGGAGTTTAATGGCGGAGACTATCAGTATTAGACCAAAGATGTAAATCATCCAGTGGAAGTGCTTTAGAAGTTCAAGACCTGCAAAGATAAAGATGGCTCTGAAGAGAATGGCGCCAAAAACACCCCAGAAGAGAACCTTGTGCCTGTATTCTTCCGGCACCTTGAAGTAGGAGAATATGAGTATAAAGACAAAGATGTTGTCAAGGCTCAGGGCTTTCTCAAGGAGATAACCGGTCATGTATTCCACACCCCTTTCGTAGCCCTTCGTGTAATACACATAGCCACCAAAGGCAACACCCAACGCTATCCAGAAGGCGGAGAGCAGAAGGGCTTCCTTTATGGATATCTTATGAGGGTTCCGGTGGAAGACAAAAAGGTCAAGAAATAGGGCTAAGATTACCACCGCCCCAAAGATAAACCAGCCAAGCTCCATAACTTCTATTATACTTAGGAAAGGCTCTTCTTTATAAAATCTATGACCCTGACCGGTAAGGGGTCCTGTCTGTATGCCCCTGCCAGATAGAGGCTAACCCAGTCACCAAGGTAGGTAAGATACAGAAGCCTTTCCATCAGGTCTTTACCTTCACCCTTGAGAGTTTTCAACACCACGCCCAGCTCTCTGAATATATGCTCCGTTATCTCTACCCTCTTTATGACCCTGGGATGGTCTTCTGGGTCGTAGAGCAGAGCAAAACTGCAGAGGTTTCTTATCTGGGGGTTGTCAAGACCCACCACCTCGTTATGATGCATCTCCGGCAGGAAAGCGTTGTAGCACAGGGTCTTTGAGTTCTCGTTGATCTGCGTCTTCCAGCGAAAGGCTACCGGCTCCGCAAGGGGTGTGCCGTAGACCACAGGAAGGTAGGTGAACAGGGTATCTGACAGCTCTCTTGCCCTCTCTTTTATATTTTTCCTGTTCTCTCTGAGGTGTTCTCCCAACCTCTCCACCTCTTCCCCCATTCCAAAGAGGCTCATAAGGGCGGAGAGCATAAAGCCCAGGGCGTATCTGGGAGGGTAGCCCTCCGGCAGAGGAAGGTGCATAAGCCCCTCTCTCCGGGCTATCTCTTTAAGCTTACCCCCAGAGCTGATACACACAGCCCCCACACCCCTTCTGAGGGCTTCCTCCAGAGTGCTTATGGTCTCCTCCGTGTTTCCGCTGTAGCTGGTGCATACCAGAAGCCAGTCTTCTCCTACAAAGGGTGGTAGCTGGTAGCCCCTAACTGAAAGCAGGGGGACATCCGCTTTTATAAAGAGCTTCATAAAGTCCCCCACTATGCCCGAGCCACCCATACCGCTAAAGACCACCCCCCCATAACCCTGCAGGCTAAGGCTTTCACATTCCACTTTCTTAAACTGCTCCGGAAAGTCCTCCACCATCCTAAAGGCATCCATAGAACCCCTCCTTTTCCCTTATTTACACTTCAAACCTTACCTCCTTACCACCCTCCAGCCTGAGCTGTGGTGTATGTCTCAGGAGGTTAATAGAAAACTCAAGGTTATCATAAAGGTTTATAGAATAGTTGTCCCAGAAGACGCAGGTGCCTGCAAGACAGAAGTAGCCTCCGCTGGTGGGTGCCAGCTGCTCCGCAATAAGAAGGGTGTAGTTTTCCATGTTGGAGCGGGCGGTGTCCTCTGCGCGGACCACCACCTTTATGTCAGGCATAAGGGGTTTTATGGAAGCACTGCAGGCAAGCATGACCCGGTTTACGCTGACCTCGTTCCTCTCGTTCTTGTTATACCTTCTTATCTTTGAACTAACTACAAAGTATGGGTCTCCCTGGTGGTTGTTCACCGGGTCCGTGACCTGGTCGGGGTTCAGTTCCATGCCAAACCTGCGGGCAAGGGTATTGCAGGTGTCCGCTATGTGGTCCTCGTTCTTGTAGTATCCCAGCAGGAGCACCTTCTTACCCTCCTCCCACACCCACCTTTCCACTTGACGGGCTTCCTCCTCGGTGAAGGGTATCTCCGGGTAGTTGAAAACGATAGTATGGTAATCGGACAACCTATCCCACCTGTCTACTTCTTCCACCACCAACCCCCTCTTTTCAGACTCCCTCTGAAGTATGGAGAAGTAGTAGTAATCGGTTATGGTAAACTCCTGATGGGTTATGCTCCAGGCTACCCTTGTCGGTCTTTGCATAGCTCAATTATACCACAGGCTTTAAAAAGGCGGTATGTATGCTCTTTTGCCTTCCACCAAAGTTCACCACCGCCCTTGAACCCTCCAGATTAACTACCACACCCTCACCGAAGACCTGGTGGCTGACCCTGTCGCCCACCTTCAGAGTATAGGGGCTTTTCAGCTCCGGCATGTAGCTGGTCTTCTTCTTTGCAAAAGAGGATAAGTCAAGAAGAGCCTTTGGTATGTAGGATAAAAACCTGCTTGGCTTTGAAGCTTTTGTGTAGCTCATAAGGAGAAGGTCTTTTGCTCTGGTAATTGCCACGTAGAAAAGCCTCAGCTCCTCCTCCAGCTCCTGAGCCTTCTCGTGAGGAAGTATACCCTCCTCCAGTCTTGGCAGAAAGACCACCTCAAACTCAAGCCCCTTGCTGGCATGGATGGTCATAATTCTTACCGCACCTTCCTCGCCCTCTTCCTCAAGAAGAAAATCTATCTCCTGAAAGACCTCCTCAAGGCTGTAGCCTTCAGAGTGCTTCTGTCTGAGATACCTGAGGAGCTCCCTTGCGTTCTCTTCCCTCTCTCTGTCTTCTCTGTATTGCTCTGCTAAATATCCCCAGAAGTCCACCGCGTTGAGAAACTCCTCAAGGGCGTAAGGATAGTTTTCAATGTTCCTTTTCAGTCTGAAGAGTTTCTGAAGGAAGCCATAGAGCTCCATAGACTTGCTCTGGGGAAGGCTCTTGAGGGCAAGTCTTGAACCTTCAAGGCAATCTCCTTTGCCCAGCTCAAACAATAGCTTCAGGGTCTTCTCTCCAAGCCCCCTTGTGGCTATACCCACAGCCCTTGAAAAGCTCAGAAAGTCTCTTGAGTTTATGATAACCCTGAGGAAGCTGAGAGCATCTCTTACCTCCGCCCTCTCAAAGAAAGGCACCGCACCGACTACCCTGTAAGGAATTCTCAGGTGGTGAAGGGCTCTCTCTATAGGCTCGGTGATGTGCCCTACCCTTACAAGCACCGCCACCTGAGAGGGTCTGTATTGTCCGAGCAGTTCTCTGACCTTCTGGGCAATCCAGAGGGCTTCTTCCTCTTCTCTCTCAAACCTTCTCACCTCCGGCTTTTCCTTTCCTTCTCTAATAGGTATAAGGACGGGAACCAGCTCCTTCCATCCCGCCTGTGAAGCCTCCAGCACTGCGTTTGCGGTATAAAGTATGTAAGGCTTTGAGCGGTAGTTGTATTCAAGTTTTATCACATCAGGGCTAAAGTCTTCTTTAAAGCGCAGGATGTTGTCCGGGCGGGCAAACCTCCACTCGTATATGCACTGGTTTGGGTCTCCCACCGCACACAGGTTGTCCTTTGAAAGAAGCTTGATTATCTCATACTGCACCGTGTTGGTGTCCTGAAACTCGTCCACAAGAAGAAAGTCAAAGTTATCCTTAATCAAAGGGTTTAGAATAAGTAGTCTGTGAAGGTAGAGCATAAGACCGCTAAAGTCTAAAAGGTTCATCTCCTTCAGTGTCCTGAGATATTCTTCAAAGAGGGGCTCAAAGGCTGGCTCCTCTTCACCCAGGTTCTCAACCCTTCTTGATATGTAGGCTTTGAACTTCTCAGGGCTCACGCCTGCAGGCTGGCACAGCTTCTTTATGAGCCTTTCTCTGTCGCCTTCAGAGAGCAGGCTAAAGCCGGGCAAAAGACCTGCTTCCCCTCCCCTCTCCTTTAAGACCTTTAATGCGAAAGAGTGAAAGGTGCCAGCCCAGGGAAGCTCCACACCCACCACCTTCCTCACCCTTTCCCTTATCTCCCTTCCCGCCTTGTTGGTAAAGGTTATGGCAAGTATTCTCTCCGGGCTTATGCCCCTTTCCCTTATGAGAAACTCCACTTTGTGGGCGAGGGTCTTTGTCTTTCCCGAGCCTGCGCCTGCTACCACGAGGAGGGGTCTCCCGAAGTGTCTCACCACTCTCTCCTGAGATGGGTTCAAGCTTTCCATCTAACCCAGGCTCCTTCTGAGGTTGCTAACCAGCTCCAGATAATGTGTAAGCTCCTCCTCCTGACCCTTCTCTATGAGCTCTTTAAGCCTGTTAAGAGATGCAACAAAGGCGTTCATACTCTTGAGCACCTCCCGGGAGTTCTCAAGGAATATGTCTCTCCACATGATGGGGTCAGAGCCCGCTATGCGCGTAAAGTCCTTAAAGCCCCCTCCGGGATACCTAAAGAGGTTCACTTCGCCGCTGAGACCCTTCAGGGCGTGTATGAGGGCAAAGGCTACCGCGTGGGGAAGGTGTGAGACCGCACCGAAGACAAAGTCGTGAAGGTGTGGGTCCATCTCCTCCACCAGAGAACCAAGCCTCTCCCAGAGCTCCTTTATTTTCTCCCTTGCCTCCTGCCATGTTCTGTCTGTGGGCGTGAGTATAAACCTCTTTCCTCTAAAGAGGTCTTTCAGGGCGTTTTCCACGCCCGCTTTTTCCGTGCCCGCTATAGGATGACCGCCCACAAACCTGCCACCGAGGAGCTCCTCCATCCTGTAGACCAGACTACCCTTTACCGAGCCAAGGTCGGAGACTATACAGTCCTGACCTATGACCTCCAGAAGGCTTTGGGCTATGGAAAGAAAGGTCCTCACAGGCGTGGCAAGAACCACAAGCTGGGGGTTAAACTCCCCAATAGCCTTTATGTCCTTAGAACCGTCGTCTATGACTTTTAAATCTTTTGCCTTCCTTATTGCCTCCGGGTTTATGTCCACGCCAAAGAGCTGACAGCCTATAGCCTCCCTGCAGGCAAGGGCAAAAGAACCCCCCATAAAACCCACACCTACGACCCCAACCCTTTCAAACATCCTGATATACCACCCTTCCCTCAAAGATGGTATACATAACCTTACCCCTAAGCTTTCTTTTCCACAGGGGTGTGTTTTTTGACTTTGAGAAGTTAGTCTTCTCCTCAAGCACCCATTCCTTCTCCGGGTCAAAGAGCACCAGGTTTGCCCTCGTGCCCTCTTTTAGAGTTCCACAACCCTCAATTCTCAGTATCCTCGCAGGTCTGCAGGACATGAGCTCCACCATCCTCGAAAGGCTTATAACCCCTTCCCTCACAAGCTCAAGCATCATGGGCAGTGCGGTCTGAAGCCCTATCATACCCGGCATTGCCCTCTCTATCTGCCCCTTTTCCCAGACCGCATGGGGCGCGTGGTCTGTGGCTATACAGTCTATGGTGCCGTCTTTTAGACCCTCAAGAAGTGCTTTTCTGTCCTCTTCCTTCCTCAGGGGTGGGTTTACCTTTGCAAGGGAGTAGGAGCTCAGAAGCTCGCGCTCGGTAAAAAGAAGGTGGTAGGGGTTTACCTCGCAGGTGACCTTCGCTCCCCTCTCCTTGAAAAACCTTACGAGCTCAAGAGAGAGACTGCTGCTCAGGTGTTGCAGGTGGATGTGTCCGCCCGTGTGGTAGGCAAGTATGCAGTCTCTGGCTACCAGCGCATCCTCCGCAGAGGCAGGTCTTGAGGCTATGCCAAGCAAGGAGCTAACATGCCCCTCGTTTATGTGCCCGTAGGCAAGCCTGTCATCTTCGCAGTGGTTCATCACAAAAGAACCCAGCTGGGCGGTGAGCTCCAGAGCCCTTTCCATCAGCCTTGAGTCCATAAGGGGCGCGCCATCGTCGGTAAAGGCAACACAGCCAGCCCTTTTCAGGGCGTAAAAGTCCACGAGCTCTCCCCCCTTTCTCCCCTTTGTGATAGCACCTGCAGGCAAAACCCTGCAAAGTCCTATATCTTCAGACTTTCTCAGTATGTATTGCGCCACCTCTGGACTATCTATGGGCGGGTTTGTGTTGGGCATACACACCAGTGTTGTAAAGCCACCGGCTACCGCACATCTCATGCCGCTCCCCAGGTCTTCCTTGTATTCCTGCCCGGGGTCCCTCAGGTGAACATGAAGGTCCACAAAGGAAGGACAGGCAACAAGCCCACGTGCGTCTATTACCTGAGCTTCAAGCTCAAAAAGGTCTTCTCCCACAGCCTTTATTCTACCCTTCTCTATGAGTATGTCTCTCCTTTGGTCAAGATGCTGAGATGGGTCTACGAGCCTTGCCTTTTTGATTAATATCTTTGACATCAGACAAGATTATAACTAAAGTTTTGCACTATCTGACAGAAACACTTTATAGTATAAAACACAACCCATTGCAGGAAAGCGGTGCGTAGCTAAAACTACTCGGTAAAGCCATGCTCCTGATAAATAAAGCATTATTGAACCTCAGGAGTGACTAAGGAAAGCGTAGTTTTTCTACGCCAGGCTATGCCTTCTACTACAATTGCTCGCAGAACCCCGTCTTAGGTAAGGCTACGAACCTAAAATAAAGGAGCTGACTTGGTGAGTAGAAAGGCTGTCTGTATCAGGTTATGGTTTTTACTATAAAAGGCTCATAGCCCTACCTCCTGCGTCTTTCCAGTATTATAGAGGATACCTCTGCAGCCTTTTTTGGGTCCATGGCTTCAAGGATGGCGGCCGCCTGCCTTTCCTTAAGGTTTAAAAGGACCTCCGCAGCCAGTTCAGAGTCAAGGTTGTTCATGATGGCACCCGCCTCGTCTGGCGAGGTTCTGTTGAATATGTCTACCAGCTTTTTAACCTCCTGCCTTGGCTCTTCCTTTGGTGGTTGTATTCTTTTAAGTTCCTCAAGTTTTTTCCTTTCCTCCTCAATCCTTTTGAGCTTTTCCTCAAGCTCCTTTGACAGAGCTCTTATCTCTTCCTGAGCTTTTTTTTCTCTGTCCTGTTTTATCTTTTTCTGCAGGGCGGACTGAGAAAAAGCCAGAGAGAGAAAACAGAGGGTAAGACATAAAAACTTACGCATTCTTACGCCACTTTTTTATCAGGTGCAGAAAACTGCTCTTCTGAGCCTCAAGGTTGGCAAACCTGGAACGCTCCTCTCTTCTACGCATATCTCTGAGAAGCTCAAGAGCCTTTAAGTCTCTGTAGGCTTCCTTTAACCTTTTCCTCTTCTCTTCCTTCGTCACCTCCAGCCTGGTTATCCTCTCAAGGAGTTCTCTTTTTTGAGAATGAAGAGACCTGTATTGGAGGAGCAAGCCCTCAGAGAAGGAAGTTTTTATACTCCGGTTTACCTCTTCCTGCAGGACTTCTATCCTTTCCACTTCCTTCCTTAGCATACTTATCTGCATTTCCACCTCTTTCAGCTCTCTCGCCCTCGCTTCTTTTATACCTTCCTTTATCTTTATAATCCTTCTGAGGCTCATGTTAAAATTATAAATCTCATGCACGCCGAAGTATCCGAGCTTATAGAAGTAGGAAGACTTCTTCACTCAAGGGGTTGGCTACCTGCCAGCGGTGGAAACCTCTCCGCAAGGGTGGAAGAAGGCAGGGTGCTCATTACCGCCTCTGGCAGTCACAAGGGACACCTCACCCGGGAGGACTTTGTGGTGGTGGACCTTGAAGGAAAGCTTCTGGAAGGTTCTAAAAAGCCGTCCGCAGAAACCCATCTCCACCTTGTGGTTTACAGAAGCTTTCCCGAAGTCATGGCTGTTCTTCATGTGCATTCGGTAAACTCCACTCTTATATCAAGACTGGCGGAGAAGGACCTCAGGCTGGAAAACTACGAGCTTTTAAAGGCTTTTGAGGGTATAGAGACCCATCAAACGAACCTTACAGTGCCTATCCTCGAAAACTCGCAGGATATGGAAGCCCTATCCAGACTTGTGGAAAAGAGGCTTATGGATGGAGGTGTTTACGGTTTTCTTTTGAGGTCCCACGGTCTTTATACCTGGGGCAGGAGCATAAGGGAAGCCTACATAAGGCTTGAAGCCTTTGAGTTTCTCTTTGAGTGCGAGTTGAAACTGGCTCTCAGGGGTTAAAATATCTCCATGCTTGACCTTGAACTCATAAGAAAAAACCCTTCTCCAGTAAAAGAAAAACTCTCCTTAAGGAGCAAGGAGCTTGAAAACCTTGTGGACGCGGTGCTGGAGCTGGACGCGCGCAGAAGGTCCATCCTCAGAGAGCTGGAGAGCCTGAGGGCAGAGAGGAACACAAAAAGCAGGGAAATAGGCTCATTGAAAAAAAAGGGCGAGGACACAAAAGCCCTTGAAGAGGAAGTAAAGAACCTAAAGGAGAGGATAGAAGAGTATGAAAAAGAATTGTCCTCTGTAGAGGTTTTTCTAAGAGATAGTCTTCTTAAAATACCTAACCTGCCCCATGAGAGCGTTCCCATTGGAGAGGATGAAAGCCAGAACCTGGAGGTAAGGCGCTGGGGAAAGCCCAGAGACTTTTCCTTTGAGCCAAAGCCCCACTGGGATGTGGGTGAGAGGCTTGGTATTTTTGACTTTGAAAGGGCTGGCAAGATATCTGGCAGTCGCTTTGTGGTGCTAAAGGACTGGTGAAGGCCTAGTACAAACTTTATAGCTTCATGCTTGACCTCCATACAAGGAAGGGCTACAGAGAAGTCCTCCCACCACATCTTGTGAGACCGGAGGTGCTTGTGGGCACAGGGCAGCTTCCAAAGTTTGAGGAGGAGCTCTACAGGTGCGAAGATGAACTTTACCTTATACCCACCGCAGAAGTGCCTCTTACCAACCTCTTCAGAGAGGAGATACTTTCTGAAGAAGACCTTCCTATCTATATGGTCTCTTACACACCCTGCTACCGCAGGGAGGCAGGCTCTTACGGAAAGGATGTAAGGGGAATAATCCGACAGCACCAGTTTAATAAGGTGGAGCTGGTAAAAATCGTAAAGCCCGAACATTCCTATCAGGAGCTGGAGAGGATGACCTCCGATGCGGAGGATGTTTTAAAACTTCTGGGACTGCCTTACAGGGTTGTGCTTCTGTGCACCGGCGATATGGGTTTTGCCTCTGCCAAGACTTACGACGTAGAGGTGTGGTTTCCCTCACAGGGCAGGTTTAGAGAGATATCCTCCTGCTCGAACTGCGAGGACTTTCAGGCAAGGAGGATGAACATGCGCTACAGAGATAAGGAGGGCAGGCTCCGTTTTGTCCACACTCTCAACGGCTCCGGGCTTGCGGTTGGCAGAACCCTTGCGGCCATTCTTGAAAACTACCAGCAGGAAGATGGCTCGCTCCTGGTGCCAGATGTCCTGAGAAATTACCTAAAAACAGAAAGGATTAGCCCTCCATAAGAAATCCATTTTGGCGTTTTGTCTATCTAATAAGCCTTTCATTATTGACTGCCAAGGGATTATAGAATTCTTTGTAGGCATAGGTTCAAATTATGAAGTCGTTGAATATCAAGTATTAGAACATGTTTTGGACACAACAGTGTGTTATACTCTTCCCAGTCTCTTTTCATGGAGTGTATTATCTCATAAACTTATATTGGACACAGCATTTTAAAAGCTTTATTTAACAATAGTGTTCTATACTATAACTCCTGAAATGGTAATATATGGAAAAAATCCGGTGATCGAAGCTCTTAGGTCAGGAAAAAGTGTAGAAAAGGTGTTGGTAGCTCATGATGCCCATCCGCCCTATCAGGTTTTGAAGCTGTGTAAGGAAAGGAACATAAAGCTACAAAAAGTTCCAAGACGCAAGATAGAGGAGATGGCAGGCACAAAAAAAACTCAAGGCATAGTTGCTTTACTTAGCCCCGTGGAATACGTGCCCCCAGAAAGGCTTTTCGTGGAAACCTTAA
>JBCNVH010000036.1:0-2601 GCA_039630295.1 Aquificaceae bacterium
AGACAGGCGTATGAGAGTGCTGTAAGTTGCTTGAGTTTCTGCAGGTCTTTTTCTGAAAATCTCAGAGGCTTTCTTGAGCTTTCTGCATGAGGTTATGTTCTATACTATAAACACTCTCAGGGTCTTTCACCTCCTTGGCTCTTGAGCTTATAATTATCTAACCATGGCAAAGAGCATAAGGTATGAGGATAGAAACCCAGAACCCCTCATGCCGCCTGACCAGAGAGTAAAAACCTTCAGAGAATACGCCTTTGGCTACTCGGTCAGTCTTGCCCTTGACGAGGCTCAAAGGTGTCTCTTATGCAAAGATGCGGACAAGAGATGTATAAAGGGCTGTCCCGTGGGTGTGGATGTGCCGGGCTTTATAAAAAAGCTCAGAGAGGGAGACCTGCTCGGAGCTTACAGGAAAATAGTGGAGACGGACCCTTTCCCTTCTATCTGCGGAAGGGTATGTCCTCAGGAAAGGCAGTGCGAAGGCTCCTGCATTCTTTACTACGATACAGTAAGGGGCAAAAGAAACAGGGGACTGCCCGTAGCCATAGGGGCGCTGGAGAAGTTTGTAGGAGACTTTGTAAGGATTTCAGGAATAAAGCTAGAGGAAAAGAGGGCGGAGCCCACTGGCTACAGTGTGGCGGTGGTGGGTGCAGGACCTGCGGGGCTTGCCTGCGCCTATGACCTTGCAAGATGGGGTCATAAAGTGCACCTTTTTGAAGCCCTTCCAAAGGCAGGGGGTGTGATGACTTATGGCATACCCCGTTCAAGACTTCCCAGAGAGATATTGGACTGGGAAATAGAGAGGTTGAAAAATCTTGGGGTTGAGTTTTTCTTCGGTCATGTGGTGGGCAGGACGGTAAAGTTACAGGAACTTCTTGAAAGATACCACGCGGTCTTTCTTGGAGTGGGTGCAGGAAGGGGAAGTCTTGGCATAGAAGGAGACCAGCTAAAGGGTGTATACTCCGCCATAGAGGTGCTCACAAGGGTTGGTCTTATGGGGGCGGATGGTTTTCCTCAGAAGGGGACACCCATAGACCTTGGAAAGAGAACTGCCATAATAGGCGGTGGGTTCACTGCGGTGGACTGTGCCATAACTGCCCTTAGGCTTGGGGTGGAGACCCATGTGGTCTACAGGAGAACTCGTGAGACCTCCTCCGCACGGCAGGAGGAATGGGACCATATAAGTGAGGAGGGTGCCCTAATTCATTGGCTGACCCAGCCAGTGCGTATAATAGGCGATGAAAAGGGAAGGGTTAGGGGTCTTGAGTGTGTAAGGATGACCCTTGGCGAGCCGGACAGGAGCGGAAGACCAAAACCTGTCCCTCTGGAAGGCTCGGAACACCTTATAGAGTGTGATTCTGTCATCTTTGCCATAGGTCAGAAGGCAAACCCGGTAGCTTACCAAGACCTGCAGGGGCTTGAACTTACAGAGTGGGGAACTGTAAAGGTGGACGATGGGTTCAGGACCTCTGTTAAGGGGTCTTTTTGCGGGAGGTGATGTGGTAAGCGGTGGGGATACGGTGGTGCGAGCCCTTGCGGAGGGTAGAAAAGCTGCAGAGGCAATCCATAAATTCCTAATAGAGGAGGTCAGGTTATGAAGAAGGTGCTGATAGCCCTTGGAGTGCTTCTCTTAGCTTTTTTCCTCTTCAGAGCCTGCGGTGATAGCCCTGAGGAGTCTGGCAGGGAAACGGTAAAAGAATTTATTGAGAACATAAGAGATGGCGAAGGCAGGGAGGCTCTCAAGCTACTCTACCCACCCCTTAGAGATGCCCTGTCTCAGGACATTAAACTACCCGTCCAGCTGACGGAGATGAAGCCCTCAGAGGTCCTTGCCTGCGTCCTTTCCTCCATGGGTGAGAACATAAAAAAGGTAAAAGTCCTCGATACGAGCAGGATAGACGACAAGCATGTGGAAGTTACGGTAAAGGTCATAGACAAACAGGGTGTGGAAAAGATATTCACTTTTATCGTTATACGGGACGAAAAGAGGTGGAAGATAGCCAGCATATCAGGCATTAAATGAGGATACTTCTCTGGCAGACCGCCTATCTGGGGGATGTGGTCCTCACCACACCCCTTATAAAATCTCTAAAGAAGAACTTCCCGGAGGCTCACATAGCCTTCGTTGGAAGGAGTTTTATAGTGGAGCTTCTGAAGGGTTTTCAAATAGAGCTCATACCCTTTGACAAAGGTCTGAAAGAGAGCTTCCAGATATTGGAGAAAATAAGGGACTTTCAGGTAGCCCTGTGTCCTCATGTGTCCACAAGGAGCGCCCTCATACTCTTTCTGGCAGGCATACCAACGAGGATAGGTTTTGACAGGTCCGAGCTCCCCTGGCTCTTTACCCACAGGGTAAGACATCGCTGGGACCTGCATGAGGTAGAGAGAAACCTGCGACTTTTAGAGCCACTCCGTATAAGGGAAGAGGACAAAACACCCCTTCTCTTTGTCGAAGAGAGCGAAAAAAAAGCGGTAATGGAGAAGTTTAACCTGCCGGAGGAGTTTTTCCTGCTCTCGCCCTTTTCCAACTTTTCATTAAAGGAGTGGCACCTGCAGGGCTGGCTACAGTTAGTTCATAAGCTCCCTCTGCCTGCGGTGGTTGTGGGC
>JBCNVH010000037.1:0-2874 GCA_039630295.1 Aquificaceae bacterium
GGCAGAGCTCCCGAGCAATGTGGTGCTTGCGGACAGGTTTGCGGAGATATTTGACGGCTTTTCCATAGGCTCCAACGACCTTACCCAGCTCACCCTTGGTCTTGACAGAGACTCCGGTCGGTGGCACACCTATACGATGAAAGAAGCGAAGCGGTAAGAAGGCTCATAGCCCAGCTTATACACGGCCAAGGAGAGAGGTAGAAGGTAGGTATATGTGGTCAGGGTCCTTGGACTTCCCCCAAGTTCCGGTCTTTCTGGTAGAACAGGGTATTGACAGTCTGTCCCTCGGAATCCGGGCTCGGTGCTGAAGACCATGCTCTGTGGTCGCAGATGCGGAGAGCAGGATGGAGGAGATGGTGACATTAAGTCTGCCTTTTAGGTTGCAACCAAGTTTCCCCTACCCTTTAAAAAGAAGTGGGGGCAGCGGTAGGACTACACATAACGGACAAAACACTGTGGCTTTTAGAACTCAGAGGGAGTAAAAAGCCTCTTTTTGAACCCGTGGAGATAAGGATAGGGCGAGTAATAGGAGCTCTATTAAAAGTATAGTTCAGTGAGGGCTATCCGTAAAGGGGCATGCCTGGATTTCTGTGAACTGATGGAACTCCTGCAAAGTTTTACAAATATCCTACCACGATGAGCAGAAAGGAACCTGTAGACCTGAGATTGGTCATAAAGAGGAAAGGAACTGCCATAAAAGAAGAAACCTATTACGATTACTTTATAATAGAACCAAGGTGGAGGACAAGAATGTGGGAGTGGTGCTTGTGCTTTCCCGTAAGGAGACGGTGGAAAATATAAGGAGACTCATAGAAGTGCCTGGTCTTAAACTGACTGTGTTAGACTACGAGGTGGTTGCCATAATAAATTATGGGCTTTACCACAAACTACCCATCCCCTTCAGCATCTTATATGTAGACTATAACTATTCCATACTGACCACCTACTCTCCCACAAACATAAGCTACTATGTAACCTACTGGAGCTTTCTTGAATTTCTCAGAAGCCAGGAGGAGGAATCCATAGAGAGCTTTTTTGCGGAGATAAGGAACATAGTGGTGCTCAACGACCTTTCCAGCATGTATGTGGCGGGACCTATCCTCGCGGAGGAAGAGATGCTCACAAGGATAATGGAAAACCTGCCCATCCTCGGTCTTCTTGATATAGAGGGCATTAAACCAAACTTCTTTATTCCCTATACCTTAAGTATAAGGGGGCAAAAGGGATGATAAGGATAAACTTGGCAAAAGTAAGGAAGGAAAAGCCAAAAAGCGCACTTGACCTGACAGCCCTTAAAAGGCTGGATATAGGTGCGCTTCTGAAGGCGGGGGGTGAGTATTATGTAGGGCTTGCCGTCTGGCTTTTACTGATAATCCTACTCGGGTATTATTGGAAGATACATAAAGAGGGGGAATCTCTAAAGACCGAACTGGAGAGGTTGAACGCGGAGAAGACAAGACTGCAGGCGGAGGCTAACAGGTTCCTCGAGGAAAGAAAAAATCTGGAGAGCAGCATAGCGGACCTTAAGAAGAACATACAGGAAATAGAAAAAAGCAAGGATGTCATCGTGGGTTTGAAAGCTTACTACGAGCCTTTTGGGGCAGGTCTTAATTTCTACAGCTCTCAGGTGCCAAGAACCGCCTGGATAAACTCCTACAGGCAAAGCCTGGACATAAGCAAGCAGGTGCTTATCGCTGAGCTTGAGATAGGTGCTCTGGATTATGCGAGTCTTGCCTCTTACGGAAAGGCTCTCAGAGCCATACCCGGAAAGGCTTCCGTGACCCAGCTTGAGAAAAAGATGACCCCTAACGGCTTCGAATACTATACCGCCAAGCTCAATGCGGAGCTACAGATACCAGAAGGTAGGTAAAAGCCATGGAGAAGATAATAGCCCAGTTCAAGGCTCTGCCGCAGTGGCAGAGGCTCATTTTGCTGGTGGTTGTTCCCTTAGCCTTTTCTGCCTATGCCTGGTTAATGCTCATATCACCTGCCAGAGAAGAAGTTAACAGGCTCAAGGGAGAGATAGAGACCAGAAGGGGGGAGATAAAGAAAATAAGAGCTTCAATGGACCCCACTCTTATAGGAAACCTAAAAAAAGAGAAGGCAAAGCTGGAAGAAGAGCTCCGCCTCAAGGAGGAAGAGCTGAAAAAACTGGTAGGAGAGATACCGGAGGAAGGAGACATAGGACTTCTGTTAAAAAACATAGGACAGTTAGCAAGAAAGTCGGGTGTGATCATACTTGGCATGCAGGTTTCCACGCCCCAGCAGTCTACCTATGTGCTATTGGAGGAGGGCGGCAGAAAAATGGTCAAAGAAGCCCAGCCTCAGCAACAACCCCAGCAGGCTCAACAGCAAGCCAAGACCCAACCCTCACCACAGCAAGGTGTGAGCCTTTTAAGAAGCGAGCTAAAGCTTTCTCTGTCAGGTAGCTACACCTCTACGCAGGACTTTATAAAAAACCTTAGAAGGGAAGGCATTGTATCCTATCCCACCTCCCTGTCCCTTACGCCCGAGGGCAACCGCCTCAGGGTTGAAATGACCATATATTTACTTATGAAAGGAGGGGAAACATGAGTCTGGTAGTGTTGTTTATACTCACTTGTTTTGCCATGGCTCAACAACCCTTTCAGAGCCTTGAGGGTGTCGTGGGCTATGTGGTGGTGGAAAAGGGGGGAAAGGTGGAAAATTATCTGGTGGTTGAGCAGAAGGAAGGCTCTGTCAGGTTGATAAAGATAGACAAAGACCCTTCAAAGGCTCTTAAAAAGGTGGAGGACAAGGAAGGAGGTAAAAAATGAAAATACTGCTCCTCTTTCTATTGTTTGTCTGGACTTTCCACGTCCAGGCTCAGACTATAAGGGAGATGAAGTTTGAAAA
>JBCNVH010000038.1:0-14855 GCA_039630295.1 Aquificaceae bacterium
CAAGGTTTGCCTTAGCACTTCTGATGGACTTTTAAGGCTTTCACTTACGGAGAGCTATCTAAACCTCTCCTGCGTGGTGCTTTTTTTCCTGAAGGGAGAGGAGAAAGGAAGAGCTCTACAGGGTATGCTGAGCTCTGAGAACCTACCCGCAGGAAGGATAAAGGGAGAGCTCCGAACCTACATATTTACTGACCTGAGTTCAGAGTAGGTTGAAGATATCTTCAAAGCTTCTCCTCGGTGTAGGTATAGGTTCTTCCGCAGGATAGCCTACGGGGAGTATGGCTACGGGTCTCAGGTGTTCCGGAGCGGAGAGAGATGTTTTCAGTGCTTCTTCGTCAAAAGCACCAACCCAGCAAGAGCCAAGCCCCAAAGCGGTTGCGGAGAGCTGTGCGTAAGTACAGGCTATGGTAGCATCCTGAAGGCTGTAGAGCTCCGCACCTCTCCTGCCGTACTTGGACGCACTTCTCAAAGGATTAGCGAAGAAAACAAAGACCACCAGTGCCTCTGCTATAAACCATTGACTGAGAGCTAAACGGGCAATTTCCTGTTTCTTCCTTTCATCAAGCACAACAAACACCTCATAAGACTGCAGGTTTCCTGCGGAGGGTGCACTTCTTATTGCTTCCATAATTTTCAGAAGTTTTTCCTTTTCGACGGGTTTTCTCTGAAAGCTCCTTATTGAATGTCTTTTTCTGAGAACTTCAAAGAACTCCATTTTTCAGGAGCTCCTCCACTTCCCTGTCTTCCACCTGACGGAACTCTCTGTAGAACATACCCACAGCAAAGCTCGCCTCTTCGGATACACGGTAGCAATAAACCGCATCCGCATGTGAGCTCAGCTTTTTTAAACTCTCACTGTGGCATACGGGCACCGCAACTATTACTTTACTTGCACCCTTTCTCTTGAGGTATTCCACCCCTGCCATAACCGTCTGTCCTGTTGCAATACCATCATCCACAACCAGAACCATCCTGTCCTTCACTTCTAAAGGCTTACCACGGAGAAAGCTCTTTTCCCTTTCTCTTATCCTGTTTAGCTCTTCCTTAGCAACCTTTTCTATGTCTTTCTGAGATAGTCTAAAGTATCCTACCGTCCACTGGTCTAAGTATATCTTTCCATCAGGGTCTATAGCCCCAAAGGCAAGCTCCGGATTGGAAGGAACACTCAGCTTTCTCACTATGAGCAGACTAAAGGGTACGTTTAGAAGTTTTGCTACTTCTTTTGCCACCACCACACCTCCCCGCGGTATACCCAGCACCAGGTCTACTTTCTCCACCTTGTCCTTTATATACTCCCCCAGTATTTTACCCGCTTCTTCTCTGTTAGGAAACATCATAGTTTACTGACCTTCTTATAATTTTAATCATGGACGCTCGGGTGCTGGTGGTGGACGATGAAAAGTCCATCAGAGAGACTTTAAAAAGTATACTTCAGGAGGAGGGATACAGGGTATCCACCGCGGAGAGCATAAAGACCATGAAAGAAAAAGTGGAGAAGGAATATTTTCATTGTGTTCTTTTAGACCTATGGCTTCCTGACGGCAATGGTCTTGACTATATATCTTACCTTAAGGAAAAACTGCCAGGCTCCGCCCTTGTGGTGATAACGGGACACGGAAGGACGGAGCATGCGGTAAGAGCCATAAAGGAAGGTGCTTATGACTTTCTGGAAAAACCCTTTTCCATAGACAGGCTTCTCACCACGATAGAAAGGTCCTTGAAAGAACTCCTAAGGTCAAGAAGAGGGGAGGAGGAAGACCCCATACTGGGTAACAGTAAGCAGATGCTTCAGGTAAAGGAACTCCTTCAGAAGGTGGCAAAGACGGATGCGAACGTCCTTCTCATAGGTGAAAGCGGGACGGGTAAGGAGCTGTTTGCCAGAAGGCTTCACAGCCTCTCCGCAAGGTCCGAAGGACCCTTCATAGACATAAACTGTGCAGGTCTCCCTGAGGAATTGGTGGAGGCGGAGCTTTTCGGATACGAGAAGGGTGCCTTTACCTCCGCAACCCAGAGGAAGCTGGGCAAACTCGAGCTGGCTCACGGCGGGACCCTTTTTCTTGATGAGGTGTCCGAACTCAGCCCGAGAGCTCAGGCAAAACTCCTCAGAGTTTTGGAGACAAAGGAGTTTACCAGACTCGGTGGTGTTCAGTCCATAAGGTCGGACTTCAGGCTTCTGTGTGCTTCCAACAGAGACCTGAGAGAGGAAGTGGAAAAGGGAAGGTTCAGAGAAGACCTTTATCACAGGATATCCACCTTCCTTCTCCCTCTACCACCTCTCAGAGAAAGGGGGGAGGACATACTTCTGCTTGCGGAGCACTTCCTGAACCTCTACCTGAAAAAATACCATAAGTCGGAGAAGTATATGAGCGAGGAGGCAAAAAGGCTCTTGCTTACCTACCAGTGGAGAGGAAATGTAAGAGAGTTGAAAAACCTTATGGAAAGACTGGCAATCCTTCACGAAGGTGTTCAGATAACGGAGAGGGACCTGAGACACCTTCTGGGCTTTGAGCACGAGGTAGAGGATATAGGCTCTCTCCTATCAGAAAAGGAGCTCAAAAGGGCAAAGCAGGAATTTGAAAGGCTCTTTATAGAGAAAAAGCTGAGGGAACACGGCTATGACCTTAAAAAAACTGCAGAAGCCATAGGTATAGACCTTTCCAACCTCTACAGGAAGATAAAGCAATACCACATAGAGGTTGGCATATAATAGATATATGGAGATAATAGAAGGCTACACCTTTGACGATCTCCTTATATTACCCCAATACTCGGAGGCACTACCCTACGAGGTGGATGTATCCACCCAGCTCACAAAGAGGATAAGGCTCAACATACCAATTGTCTCAGCCGCCATGGATACGGTTACCGAGTCTCGCCTTGCCATAGCCCTTGCCCGTGAGGGTGGTATAGGCATCATACATAGAAACCTCTCGGTGGAGGAGCAGGCAAGCGAGGTAGAAAAGGTTAAAAAATCCGAAAGCGGTATGATACTCCAGCCGGTGACGGTAAACCCCCAGACTACCGTAAGGGAAGCTCTCCAGATTATGGAAAGATACAAGATATCCGGCGTGCCGGTGGTTGGGGATGGTAACAGGCTGGTTGGTATACTCACCAACAGGGACCTGAGGTTTATAAAGCCCACCGATTACGACAAGCCCGTATCCCTGTTTATGACCTCGGAGAACCTGGTGGTGGCGCAGGAGAGGGTTACCCTTGAGGAAGCCACAGAGATACTCCAGAGACACAAGGTAGAAAAACTGCCCATAGTGGACGGAGAGGGAAGGCTTGTAGGACTTATAACCATAAAGGACATAACCAAGAAGAAAAAATATCCCAATGCCTGCAAGGACCATCTGGGAAGGCTCAGGGTTGGGGCTGCGGTTGGGACAGGTCCGGATACCATGGACAGAGTCTCCGCCCTGGTTTCCGTAGGGGTGGATGTGATAGCGGTGGACACAGCCCATGGTCATTCCAGAAGGGTCATGGATACAATAGAAAGGATAAAGTCTCTGTATCCCCAGCTCGAGGTTATAGGAGGTAATGTGGCTACTGGAGAAGGAGCTCTTGACCTCATAAGGGCTGGTGCGGATGCGGTCAAGGTGGGTGTGGGACCAGGTTCTATCTGCACCACACGCATAGTGGCTGGTGTGGGCGTGCCACAACTTACTGCCATAAGGTGGGCTTACGAAAAGGCAAGGGAGGAGGGTGTGCCCGTCATTGCGGACGGGGGCATAAAGTATTCGGGGGACATAGTAAAAGCCCTCGCCATGGGTGCAAGCTCGGTGATGCTGGGAAACCTTCTGGCGGGGACGGAAGAATCTCCTGGAGAAACCGTATACTATCAGGGAAGGGCTTACAAGGTATACAGGGGTATGGGCTCTCTTGGGGCGATGATGAGCAGGAAAAGCGCGGACCGATACGGACAGGAGAAGCTGGAAAAGTTCGTTCCGGAGGGTATAGAGGGAAGGGTGCCCTACAGGGGAAGGCTCAGCGATGTGGTATACCAGCTGGTTGGAGGGCTCAGGTCTGGTATGGGTTATGTGGGGGCAAGAGACATTGAGGAACTCAGGCAAAAGGCAAAGTTTGTAAGGATAACCTGGGCAGGCTACAGAGAATCTCACGTCCACGATGTGCAGATAACAAAGGAAGCTCCCAACTACTGGGTGGAATAAATAGACTTCCGCTTGCCTGCACTGGCAGACCTTATGGCTGATGCGGTAATAACCACCCTTAGGTTTTGAGGAATATATAATTAACCCTATGGAAGTGATAAAGGTTAGAGTAAAAGATAGAGAGCTCCAGGTGGAAAAGGGCACCACACTAGGAGAAGTTTTTAAGGCTTTTGGCATAAAGGGTGCGATAGGTGGAAAGGTGGGTTCAGAGCTCATAGACCTCCTTACACCTGTAAGAAAAGACCTTGAGGTTACTCCCGTTTTCAGGGAAGACCCGGAGAGCCTTGATATAATGAGACACACACTCTCCCACATAATGGCTCAGGCTCTTAAAGAGCTCTACGGCTACCACAGGGTTCACCTTGGGGTGGGTCCTACGACGGAGGAAGGCTTTTACTACGATGTGGAGGTGGAGGGTCATACAATAAGCGCTGAAGAGCTGGGGAAGATTGAAGAAAAGATGAGAGAAATCGTGAAAAAGGATTACCCCCTTTTCAGAAAGGAGCTGGAAAGAGAAGAAGCGGTAAAGTTCTTTTCTCAGCTCGGTGAAAAGTATAAGGTGGAGATAATAAACAGGATAGAAGAGGGAGAAACCATATCCCTATACGGTCAGGACGGTTTTACGGACCTGTGCAGGGGTCCCCATGTGCCCTCCACCGGTATGGTGGGCGAGTTTAAGCTTACCCATCTGGCAGGTGCCTACTGGCTGGGGGATGCCTCCAGACCCATGCTACAGAGAATATACGGCATTGCCTTCTGGGAAAAGGAAGAGCTTGAGGAAAGGCTGAGGTTTTACGAGGAGGCAAAGAGAAGGGACCACAGAAAGCTGGGGAAAGAGCTGGAGCTCTTCCTCGTAGAGGAGGAGGTTGGTGCGGGACTCGTCCTCTGGCTACCAAAGGGTGCCATGCTCAGGAAGACGCTGGAGGACTACTGGAAAGAAGAACACATAAAGAGAGGCTATCAGCTCATCTACACGCCCCATGTGGGTAACGCGAAGCTCTGGCAGACCAGTGGACACCTTGATTATTACAGACCGAACATGTTCTCCCCCATGGAAGTGGACAGAGAAGAATACTTCGTAAAGCCTATGAACTGTCCCTTCCACATAGCGGTCTACAAGAGCAAGGTAAGGAGCTACAGAGAACTTCCCCTCAAACTGGCGGAGCTTGGCACTGTCTACCGCTATGAGATGTCCGGTGTCCTCCATGGACTTATGAGGGTAAGGGGTTTTACTCAGGACGACGCCCATATCATATGCACGCCGGAGCAAGTGGAAGATGTGATAGGAGAGACACTTGAGTTTGCGGTGAATATGCTGAGAGACTTTGGCTTTGAAGACTTCAAGGTATACATATCCACAAAGCCCAGGGATGCCATAGGCTCTTCCGAACAGTGGGAGCTGGCAGAGGGTGCCCTCCGGAAGGCGGTGGAAAAGGTGGGTCTTGATTATGAGGTGGATGAAGGTGGGGGTGCCTTCTACGGACCTAAGATAGATGTCAAAATCAGAGACGCCATAGGGAGGCTCTGGCAGTGTTCCACCATACAGTTCGACTTTAACCTGCCGGAGCGCTTTGATATGGAGTATGTGGGTCCTGACAACAGGAGACACAGACCCTATATGGTTCACAGGGCAATCTTTGGCTCTGTGGAGCGTTTTGTGGGTGTCCTTCTTGAACACTACGCGGGTCTATTGCCCCTATGGCTTGCACCAGTTCAGGTAAGGCTCATACCCATATCTCCGGACAAACACGGAGCCTATGCAAGGGAGGTGGAAGCTTATCTGAGAGATAAAGGCATAAGGGTGGAAACAGACCTCAGGGAGGAAAGGCTAAATGCCCGCATAAGAGATGCAGAGCTCCAGAAAATCCCTTACATTCTGGTGGTCGGTGACAGGGAAGTGGAAAACAGAAGCCTGTCTGTGAGGCATAAGGGAGAAGGAAATCTGGGTTCCATGTCTCCTGAAGACTTTACTCAAATGCTTCTGAAAAAGGTAAGCAAAAGAGAGTAATGTTAGGAAGGGTTGCGGTTCACATCTCTGAAGAGGACCCCGAATATTTAAGCTACATTAGGGAGATAACCACCCGCCTCCGGGTGGCACCATACTTTGTCTATTTTGAGGAGGACAGCCTCGGGGATATACTGGGCTTTCTTTCCAGACCTTCCGAGGAAAAACAATCTGCCATAAATAGGAGTATAGGTGAGCTTTTTGGAGATGCTTACCTTCTGCCCATTTCTGGCAACAGGGACCAGACCCTCCTAAGGCTTCAGGAAGACTATGACCTTCTTTTTGTAAAATACCGCAGACAGCTCTTCAGAAAGTCCACACCCGAGTGGTTGTTATCAGAAACGGAGGGGCTCAGGCTCTGGGTATACAAGGAAGGTGCAAGGGCGGACATAAAGAAGGTATGCCTTCCTGTGGATTTCTCCGACAGGTCTTTAAAACAGTTGGAGTTTGTGGATACGCTGAAGGATTTTTTCGGTTTTGAATACCATCTGGTATACTCCCTCAACATGGGCAGGCTCAAGGGTAAGCTGAGCGGGAGAGATTACAGAAAGAGCTTCTCAGACAAGGAGGAGGAAGTAAGGCACATGTATACGGACATGTTCGGGGATAGAAGTCTGAACCTCATACTCCTCGAAGGAGACCCTTACAGTGACCTGGTAAGTTATATAAACTCCGCAGATTACGACCTCGTGGTGGTGGGAAGAAGGGGAAGGGGTATGAAAGAGCAAATAGGTAGCGTGTCATTACGCCTTATAAGGAGCCTGAAGTGTCCTCTGGTTGTCCTTTAAGCTTTTTTAGTAGATGGTTTCTTGCGCCCTTCTGCCCACCGGTGAAGCTCGCCTTCAGAAAACTCTTTCGCGTTGAAGTTCATGGTGTGGAGAACATTCCTCCCGGTCCCTGCATCGTCGCCAGCAACCACAGGAGCCATCTTGACCCACCCGTTCTGAACAGCGTCTTCCCCGAGCCTTTAAGATTTCTGGCAAAGGAAGAACTCTTCAGGGTCCCCCTTCTGGGTAGATTACTGCCCCATATGGGTGCTCTACCAGTAAGGAGAGGCTCGGGAGACCTTGAGGTCCTTGAACTTGCTCTGGAGCTCCTACACTTTGGCTGTAAGGTGGGCATATTTCCCGAGGGAAGCAGGGCAAACCCCGGTGAATTTCTAAAGCCCAAGTTGGGTGCAGGTCTTTTAGCCATAAAGAGCCAGAAACCCATCCTACCCGTCTACATAAGCGGCACAGATTTAGTCTTCCCCAGACATGCAAGACTTCCAAAGCCCGGACAACCAATAAAGGTCTTCGTAGGTAAGAGCAGGCTCTACTACGAGGAGGACAACCTTAAAGGCTACAGGAGGGTGGCGGAGGATATAATGAAGAGCATAAGGGAGCTTGCCAGTGCGGAGAATAGTTAGTGTAGTCGGTTATCACAACGCAGGAAAGACCACCCTTATAGAGAAGCTCATACCCGAGCTCCAAAGGAGAGGTTTGAAAGTGGGCTACATAAAACACGACCCTAAGGGTCACGGTATTACGGACAGAGAAGGGACGGACACAAGCAGGATTTTCCGCCTTATGGATAGAGTAGCCCTTCTATCACCAGGCAGGCTTACCCTCTGGGAAAAGAAAGAAGACATGCCCTGGGAAGTGGTGGAAAGCTATTTCTCTGACTGTCATGTGGTTATCCTGGAGGGGTGGAAGTCCCTGGAGGGAGTAAAAAGGATTGTGGTGGGCAAGCTTGAGGTGGAAGGTTTGAAAGTGGATGGGGTGCAGGACATTGATAAGGTCATAGATTATATATTGGAGGACTGAAAGGTAAGGGCTTGGGTTTTAATGAGTTCTGGTGGAAAAACTTAACGGAGGATGGAGATGGTATGTATAACCCATTTGGAGTTATGCCCTCACTGCAAGAGGGTAGCTCTGAAGGTCTGTGAGTATGACGAACCCTACCCAAGGGTGGAGGCGGAGTGTGAATGCTGTGGCTACAGAGCCTACGATGTGCCCATGAGGCTTACTCAGGAAGACTTTAGAAGGATACTGGGCAGGCTTGGTAGTAAGTTGATAGGTGAGGTCTGCGTGGACGACCGATGTGGTTCCACAAAGGTGATAAGGCTGATAAAGGAAGGAAACTACGCGGAGTATCGCTGTCTTGAATGTGGCTCCGAATGGAACAGCGACGAGCTTCAGAGGTCCATAGACCGGGTCAAACGCGTTCAGGGAGGTCTAAAGAACGGAAACAGGCTAATGGAACTTCTAAAGGCGAGGGAGGGTGAATGTCCACTGTGTGGCTGGGATATAGGTCATATGCATGTGGGTTATGCGGTATCCATAGAGTGCTTCGTATGTGGTTACCACACGGATACGAGAGAAGAGATTCCCGAGGTGGACATTACCACTCTTGACTGTCCGGGTTATCAGAGGTCGGAGGAGACCGGTTGAAAACACCCCACTACGAGTTTATAAGATATGAGGGCTGGAAGGAACAGTTTCTGAAAGATTACGGGTTTATAGTTTCTAAGGGGGTGGAGGGTCTGCGGGATGAACTAAAGGACTTATACCCGGAGATGGAGGAAAGGCTTCTAAGAGCTCTTATTTCTCTTCATGTGGGCGGTTATGAGAAGAGACTGGAAGACAGAGAGGTAAGATACTGGACAAACTGGGCAGGCATAAAAACCTACAGGACCTTTAATTCCTTTCCTCAGCTCTCCGAGCTGGAGCTTGCCTTCCTATTCTATGCCATGGGAAAGGTCTTCGTCCCCCTACTCCTTCACGAAAGGGGTGTAAGGTCCGAAAGTTTTAAAAAGCTGAAACCTGAAGAGCAGGAAAAGGCGGTGATGGAAGAGCTGGAGGTGGTCTGGGAAAACCATCTTATAAGGCTACTTCAGATAATACCCTTTCTTGACCTGAACTCAAAGACCAGATAAAAGCCACCTTTTTGGGGCAAAGCCCTCACATTCCAGCGATGGAGCTCCGCTATGTGCTTTACAATTGCAAGACCCAGACCCATCCCCTGAGGGTTCTCCGAGTGGTAAGGTAAGAAGATGAGCTCCTCCTTACCCTCCTCTATACCCACACCGTCATCCCTGTAAACCATGCTATCCTCACCGAGCTCAAACCATACCCTCCTTGCCCCCCACTCAAGGCTGTTGTTAAAAAGGTTAAAAAGCATATCTCTGGTCGCCTTTCATTCTCCATGATCCTGAGCCTTCCTTCTTGAACTTTTACCTGAAGCCCCTCGTAAATCTTTGCCACCTGTTTTATAAGCTCCTCAAGCTCCAGCTCCTTAAATATGGGTTCCACCTCCACCGACAGGCTACGAAACTGGTCCAGTATCCTCCTTATCCTCTCGAGCTCTTCTAACATGAGCCTTGCACTGCTGAGTATGTTTTCTGCCCTACACTGACCCCTTTCAACGGACCTTATAAGCCTTTCAAGGTTCAGACTTATGGGGGTTAGAGGGTTCTTTATCTCGTGGGCTATCCTCTTTACCGCCATCTGCCAGGTTTTGAACCTCTCCGCCAATATAGCCGGTTCCAGGTCTTCGTATATCACCAGCCTTCCCAGGTTAAGCTCTATAGAGCTCTCTCTCACGCTTGCTTTCTTTGAAAGCTCTCTGTAAGCTCTGTTCTCAAAAAGGTTCCCCTCTCTGGAGAGGAAGACTATGCCCACCGGCAGGGCGTTGAAAAGTTCAAGGAGTAGTTCCTTTTCTCTGTTGAGCCTTTCGTAGAAGCTTTTCAGCTCTTCCTTCATCCTTAGGAAGCTCATCGCCAGTTCCTGCACCTCATCCCCGCTCTGTGGAACTTCCACACCCACCTCAAAGTTTCCCCTCGCTATTTCTCTTGACCTCTGGGTGAGCTTTTCCAGAGGCAAGCTTATGTGTCTTGCTATTAGGTTTCCAAACCATACAGCGGAGAGGAAAGACACAAAACCTGCCAGCACCATAAAGTAAACATAAAGTCCGCCTATTATATCTCTGCCTTTCACCAGGTTTCTTAGCTCTTTTGCGGTGTTTTCTATGTCCTCCACCAGCCCCACCGCTCTAACCCCTCTTTCCACCCTTACCCTGTAACCCTCAAGGCACAGGATAAAAACCCTTTCTTCTACCTTTTCTCTGCAGTCCGGGTCCCTCTCTACCCTTTCCACACCTGCCAAGCCTTCTAAACTTTCCAGCTCAATACCTTCAGCCCTCAGCCTTTTGAGAAACTCTCTGTAGAGCTCTACCCTCTTACTTTCCTCTTCCTGCAGGAAATTTTGGAGGTTTTCAGACTTCTTCGCCACTTCCTTGAGCTGACCGCTTATAAAGGATTTGGTGGACTGGAGGAGGATAAGGGCAGTTATCAGGTTCAGAAAGAGGAGGGGTGTTATGATGTAGAGCATCAGGCTTGTGGAGAGTTTACGCCTTAGGGGTTCTTTCCTGCCCGCCAGATAGGTCTTAAGAAACTTCCTGAAGAATACCATAAAAACCAATACCAGCACCAGAAGGTCGAGGTTTATGACCAGAAGGACCAGAGGGTAGTTAATCTCCCATATTTCCCGGAGGTTGTCCAGAAAGGCTATGTTTATGAAAATGAAAAAGAGCAGAAAAAGGAAAAAGGCTAAGTATAGCCTCAATGCATATCTTTCTCCTTGGTGTGCTGGTGCTTGACCACCTCGCCCTCTGACCAGTATATGGTCATCTCCGCTATATTTTCCGCATGGTCCGCCATCCTTTCAAAGTGCCTTGCGGTAAAGGAGAGATACAGAGACCTCTTTATGTTCCTATGGTCCTCCAGCATGTAGGTGATGAGCTCTCTCTGCACTTGATGGTATAGCTCGTCCACCATCTCATCCCTCTCTATCACCTTTCGGGCAAGGGCCACATCCCTCTGAAAGAAGGAAAGCACCGCATCCTCTATCATGCTCTTCACATTGGCAGCCATAAGGGTCAGGTTTATGTAAGGCTTGAGAGGAGTTTCCTGAGCCAGGAGTATGGCTCTCTCCGCTATGTTCTCCGCCTCATCCCCTATCCTTTCAAGGTCCGAGACTATCTTGTATATGCCCATTATGAGCCTGAGGTCAACCGCCTCCGGCTGGTAGAGGGCTATCATCCTTATACAGCGTCTTTCTATCTCCACCTCAAGCTCATCTATCTGATCGTCGCCCTTTATGACCTCCTCCGCAAGTTCCACATCTTGCTTGTTTAGAGATTCTATGGACTTGTCTACCGCATCCTTGACAAGCCCCGCCATCCTTATGACCAGATTTTTAGTTTCCTCAAGTTCCTGAAAAAGTTTCATCATACCCTCCTGATAATTATAGCATTTTAAAAACTCTCTGTTAAGATTCTGTTAACTTTTCCTGAGTGTCTTAAGTTTCCTGAAGGCTCTTGGGCTAAAATATGGTATCTATGGAAAAGGTTTACGAGCTTTACGGTCTAAAGGCTGAGGAATACAGAAGGATAGTGGAAAGGCTTCAGAGGGAGCCAAACCGCGTGGAGCTTGGTATTCTTGGAGCTCTCTGGTCGGAGCACTGTTCCTATAAATCCTCAAAAGTGCACCTGAGGAAATTCCCCACAAAAGCCAGCTGGGTGGTTCAGGGACCGGGTGAAAACGCAGGGGTGGTGGAGCTTGACCAGAGGGTATGGCTTGCCTTCAAGGTGGAAAGCCACAACCATCCATCTTACATAGAACCCTTCCATGGTGCCGCCACCGGTGTGGGCGGGATAATAAGGGATGTGCTGTCTATGGGTGCAAGACCTATAGCCCTCGTGGACTCTCTGCGTTTTGGACTTGCTCCTGACAAGAGGATAGTGAGGGGGGTGGTAAAGGGCATATCTCACTATGGCAACTGCGTCGGTATACCCACCCTTGCCGGTGAAACCCTTTTTGAAGAATGCTACAGGACAAACCCTCTGGTAAATGTTTTCTGCCTGGGGGTTTTGCCTGCGGGCAGGATGCTAAGGGCGAGGGGTAAGCCAGGAGACCTTCTTTTTCTCCTTGGCTCTGCCACAGGTAGGGATGGAATACATGGGGCGGTCATGGCTTCAGGAGAGTTCGGCGAGGGTTCGGAGGAGAAGCTTCCTAACGTGCAGGTGGGTGACCCCTACTTTGGAAAAAAGCTCATAGAGGCTGTGCTTCAGGCTATAGAGGAGGGTATTATAGAGGGGCTTCAGGACCTCGGCGCCGCAGGTCTTTCCGGCTCTGCCTCTGAGCTCGCCAGTAAGTCCGGCTGTGGTGTGGAACTCTGGCTCCACAAAGTGCCCCTCAGAGAAGAGGGTATGGACGCCTTTGAAATCCTCCTTTCGGAGAGTCAGGAGAGGATGCTCCTCCTCACTCAGGAAGAAAGGGTGGAAAGACTAAGAGAACTGGCAAAATACTACCACCTGGAAGGAGAGGTTGTGGGAAGGCTGGTGGAAGGGGGTAATTTCGTCGCCTACATGGGTGAGGAGAGGGTAGCCATACTTCCTGTCAGCCTTATAGTGGACGAGGCACCGGTTTACGAAAAACCCTACAGAGAGCCTGAATACATCAGGTCCTTAAGAAAATTTGACCAGAAGAGCCTTCCCGAGGTGGAACTGAAGGAAGCCATCCAGAAGTTGCTCACATCCCCCAACCTCTGCTCCAAAAGCTGGATATACCGTCAGTATGACCATCAGGTGGGCACAAACACGGTCCTGCCCCCCGGTGGGGATGCGGCGGTTCTCAGGGTTAAGTGGACCCTGAAGCCGGAGCTCAGGAGCGATAAGCTTATTGCCCTAACCTCTGAAGGCAACGGCAGGATGGTCTTTCTAAACCCTTACGAGGGTGGCAAATATCTGGTGGCGGAAGCCCTGAGAAACCTTGCCTGCGTTGGCGCAAGACCTCTCGGCATAACCGACTGCCTGAACTTTGGAAACCCGGACAGACCGGAGATTATGTGGCAGCTGGCAAAGGCTGTGGAGGGTATAGCCCATGCCTGTGAGTTCTTTGGTGTGCCGGTTGTCAGTGGAAATGTGTCTCTTTACAACGAGACGGTGGAAAAGGGAGAGATAAGGAATATATACCCCACACCCATTCTGGTAGCAGTGGGTGTCATCGAAGGAAGGAAATTTATAGACCACCGGTTCAAGGAGAAGGGCGACCTGGTTTTTCTCATAGGAGACCTAAAAAGAGGTTATTCTCTGGATGGCAGTGAATACCTGAAGGTGGTCCATGGCAGGGTTCAGGGTGATGTGCCAGCGGTGGACCTTGAAAAGGAAAGAAAGCTTCACCAGCTGCTCATAGAGCTCATAGAGGAAGGAGTTCTGAAGTCCGCCCACGATGTTTCTATGGGTGGGCTCCTCATGACCTTGCTCGAGGGACTTTTCGATACTGAGCTTGGTTTAGAGCTTAACCTCTTTGTAGAGGACAGGCTTGACTTCTTCCTTTTTTCGGAGAACCCAACCCTGGTTGTGGTGAGCACGGACAAGGAGGGCTCTCAAACCATGAGAGAAAGAGCTGAAGCCTTCGGGCTTGACTGGCTTCTCATAGGGAGGGTGAAGGAGGAAGGTCTCTTTACCCTTACCAACAACGGGGAGAAGGTTTTTGAAGAAGAGCTGAAGAGGCTTCAGAAGCTATGGGAAGGGGCGCTGGAAGTTATATTGTAATATACGGGCTTACCGCCCTTTGCGTCCTTTTTCTGGACCTTTCCACAAAAAGCCTTGCGGAAACCCACCTCAGGGATAAAAGCCTTACCCTTCTTCCCTTTTTCCATCTCCTGCTGGTCTACAACAGGGGGGTTGCCTTCGGTCTTTTCTCGGGAGCTCCAGACTTTGTAAGATTACCCCTTCTTCTCCTCACGCCCCTTCTTGCACTGCTGATTACTCTCCTGTATACCTTGAGGTCCAGAAGCTACGCTATCGCCCTTCTTATGGGTATGGTGGGCGGTGGTGCTATGGGAAACTTCTATGACAGGGCTTTCCTCGGTCATGTCCGGGACTTCATCTACCTCTCTTACGGTGGTCTTTCCTGGCCCGCCTTCAACCTGGCAGACGCCAGCATAAGCACCGCCATAGTCCTCTTCCTTCTTAAGGGTCTTTTGGATAAATCTGGAAAAAGTTAGTTCTGTTGTTATATTCTATTCTTGCTAAAGTTTTGCATAGGTTTAGCAAACTATTGTCAAACATTCACAAAGTGCTTGACTATAAAAGCCTTGAAAACAGCCATCCTGAAAAAGCCTCAACAAGGCTATGACTTTTACAGAGACTTTGTCAATCATGGATTTATTGAGGGTTCAAGGGATAAGGTTGATAAAATCGGACTCAGTCCATGCAAAACTTCAATTTGTGAGCCATGGCAGTAGGCTTTCCAGAGCCTGAATCAGGGCATCGATGGGCTTTTTGTCAAAGAGTAGCTGTAGGTAGATTGGAATGGTCACTTGGTCAATTACCAGATACAGGACGAGCAATCTATGTGCTGGCAAGAAGGTGTTTGAGGAAGGGTCATAAAGGACTTTAATGTATTGGAAGTTTCTGCCAGACTTTCTGAGTAGCGAGGTATCTGCGATAAGGAAAGCCGTGTCATGGTTTATTGTGTGTAGTATTTTTCTCAGGGTGTCAGATATAAGGGGCAAGGGGTTGAAGTCAGAGCTTGAGAGGAATCTTGAGAGGGTGGATGCTGAGACTACTTTTGCAGAGGATAGTGTATAGGGCTTATTAGAGAAGATGCTTAGGAAGCATTCGTATTTGAA
>JBCNVH010000039.1:0-10783 GCA_039630295.1 Aquificaceae bacterium
GAGTTCCAGAAGGTTAGGAACACCCATCCTCAGCTCCTCGTAGAAGGGTGTAGGAACCTCAAACAGAGGTTTCAGATTTATAAGGTTATCCTCCTCTTCTACTGCGGAGTTGGAAACCAGAACTTTAAAAGGCATATCCTCCTCAAGGGCTATCTGTCTCAGTAGCCTTGCACTTCTGGCAACACCGTTTATGTGATGGTATGTGTCTGTCAGATAAGCAACCTTTGGAGCCTTTCCGTTCAGAACTCCAAATTCCCTCCCCAGGGTCTTTATCTTCTTCTCTTCCCTTTTCTGGGCATACTTTAAAAAGGCGGGGAAGCCATGAGCCATGAGGGACAGGCACAGCTCCCCAAGGGTTTGCGGTGAGGGGCTTCTGAAAAATCTCTCGGTAGTCAGGGAGGGTAAAACCTTTGCAAGTTCTTTCAGCAGGTCCTGCCTCTCCGCCCTTACACCCATAAAGTTTCTCAGCAGTAAACCCACCATGGGGTTGTCAGAATGCATAAAGATATAGTCGGTTATAGGTCTTATCTCGGAGGGTATGCGTCCTTTACTCTTTAAAAAGTCATAACCTACTCTACAGACCATATTCAGAAGCCTTTTGTCTCCCAGCTCTTCCGTGCCAACCAGCGTTCTCCCCTCCCAGAGCCCCTTAAGGAAATCCTCCCTGCTGTAAGCCCCCTCCACCGCCGTCCAGGTTCTCCCCACATCCATACCTCCGTGGTCGTCAGAACCTGCGGTAAAGCTTATCCTTTCTCTGAACCTCTGGGGTTCAACCCTGTGCTTCTCCGCAAGTTTGTGTATTTTGTCCCATCCGTCGTAAAGCCTTGATATGGACTCCTCTATATATCTCACCCCATCACCTCTGGTGCCGTTTATCACCTCCCAGTTATCAAAGAGAAGAACCAGCTTTTCCACCAGGCTCTTACTCAGCACCGTTCCCTGCACCGAGTAGAGAGGATGGGCAAGAGAATGGGCAAGCCTGTTCACCTTCAGGTATTTAACGAACTCATACACATTTTCCCTGAGCCTGAGGAGCTCCTTGTGGTTTTCCTCTTTAAGCCCATAAACGAGCACATGCACCTTTCCTTTCTCCTCCGGAACCTCCACCGTATACTCACAGCTTATGAAAACATCTGGTAGATGAGCTATCTCAAGGACACCCTCTATGGTGTTATGGTCCGTTATCGTGACAAAACTCATGCCTCTTTCCTTGAGCCTTCTGTATATCTCCAGAGGTTCGGTAAAGCTCTCGGGGCAACCCACAAGCCTACTGAACCATCCACCCGGCAGGTTGGAAGCTTTCGAGTGAAGATGAAGGTCCGCCTTTGCTAAATAGTTCCCCATAGCTGGTCCACCTCCTTGATTTTTTAAACTCCTCCAGTAATTCCTTCCACAGGCTTACCTTTCTTCCGTCTCTGAAATCCGCCATATGGAGGGCAAGCCTAATAATAGGATGTTTTTTGTAGAGCTTTTCAAACTCCGGCAGGAGCTTAAGGCTGAGCCAGGAGAAAAGGTGTCTGTTGCTAAAGGTAAGGGCGGGTGACTTTATAAGAGCCCCACCTGCGAGCTCCTTTATGTGCCACCGGTAAGCGACAGCTCTAAAACCCAGAGAGTAGAGCACATCTTCCAGATAAGGGTTGCCAATCCAGGCGGGTGGGACAAAGAACTCGGTCTTTAGCCCAAGATACTCAAAAAGCTCAAGCCCTGCCCTGACCCTCTCGTAGGTTTCCCGCAGGTCAAGCCCCCCAAACTCTCCTTCTCCATCGGTCCAGAGAAGGTCCTGAAACCTTTTATTACCCTTGTGGGTGTATCCGTGTAAAAGCACCTCTCCGCCCGTGCTCTTTATAAGAGATACCAGCTCTCTGTCCTCCGCCAGCGGTGCCCTTTGCCAGAAGTAGGGCACCACCAGCAAAGAGAATCTATGGCAACCCACCTCCTCTAAAAACTCAAGGATGCTGAGAAACTCAGCTTTGTAGTATGGGCTAACGTCGTGCAGTTCCAGAAGGGCAAAACCCATGGTTAAAAGGATAGGGTGTTAGGGTTAAGATTTCTTTAAGTTTTGGTTAAGTTTCTGTTAAGAGGGGGCGTCCGCCCCCGAAGTTTCAGGGTGAGAGCCAGTTTTCCAGCTGGAGGACTTCCTCCATCTTGGAGGAGACGTTCTGGGATATCTTGTAGGCACAGAACTCAGGACCGCACATGGAACAGAACTTGGCGGTCTTATAGCCTTCCTGTGGCAGTGTCTCGTCGTGGTAAGCTCTTGCGGTTTCTGGGTCAAGAGCAAGCTCAAACTGTCTGTTCCAGTCAAAGGCAAAGCGAGCCTTAGACATCTCCAGGTCCCAGTCTCTTGCACCGGGCCAGTTCTTGGCAACATCTGCGGCGTGTGCCGCAATCTTGTAGGCAATTACTCCCTGCTTGACATCCTCAAGGTTTGGAAGACCCAGATGTTCCTTGGGTGTCACATAGCAGAGCATGGCGGCACCATACCAGCCAGCCATTGCCGCACCTATGGCGGAGGCTATGTGGTCGTAGCCGGGTGCCACATCAATAACCAGAGGTCCAAGCACATAGAAGGGTGCCTCGTGGCAGACCTTCTGCTGTAGCTTCATGTTGAACTCCACCTGGTCCATTGGCACATGCCCAGGACCTTCCACCATCACCTGCACGTCCTTTCTCCATGCTCTCTCGGTAAGCTCACCCAGGACTTTCAGCTCAGCCAGCTGGGCTTCGTCGGATGCATCCGCTATCGCCCCTGGTCTTAGCCCGTCGCCCAGAGAAAAGCTCACATCGTATTTTTTGAATATCTCACATATCTGGTCAAAATGCTCATAAAGAGGGTTTTGTTTACCATGCTCCACCATCCACTGAGCCATAATGGCTCCCCCACGAGACACTATACCCATAACCCTGTGCTGAACCATTGGAAGGAACTCCCTGAGAACACCCGCATGTATGGTCATGTAAGAAACGCCCTGCTGTGCCTGCTCCTCTATCACCTCAAGGATGAGGTCCACCGTCATGTTTTTCACACTGCCTTTTGCCCTCTTGAGGGCTTCGTAAATGGGGACAGTGCCCACAGGAACATTGCTGGCACCTATGATAGCCTGACGGGTCTCCTTTATGGCTTCTCCAGTGGAAAGGTCCATAATCGTGTCCGCACCGTATTTTATAGCAATCCTTGCCTTCTCCACCTCTGTGGGTATGTCGGAAGCAAGCCCTGAGTTGCCTATGTTGGCGTTAACCTTTACCCTTGAATTTATACCTATGCACATAGGCTCAAGGTGCAGGTGGTTTATGTTGGCAGGTATTATCATCCTTCCCCTCGCCACTTCCTGACGGACAAACTCGGGATGGAGACCTTCTCTCCTTGCCACATACCGCATTTCCTCGGTAATGACACCCTGACGGGCAAGGTGCATCTGAGTTTTATTCTCAAGTTTTTTCCTTTTTTCTATCCACTCTGCTCTTAGCATGTTTTACCTCCTTGCAAAAGAATGGTAAAAATATATACTCCCTACCCGTTCTTTCAACATGAGTTTCCGCAGATTTAGGAGTTATCTTAGGGTTTGCAAGCTTGAGCCTATGTGTATCAACTCTCAAACCCTTGATAATCAAGCACTCTGTGAGTATTTTTTCACAGTAGTTTGCTAAATTTCTGCAAAACTTCAGTTCACAAGCTCTTAAAGGTTGACTTGTGGTTTCTGTAGAACCTTCGGTATAAAGAAGGGGTTAAACTACTTAGAGAGGTGTGAAACACCTATCCGCTTTTGAAGTCTTGTATACCTATGCCAGAGGCTTCCTCATCTACATCTACAAAAGACCAAAAGACTTTACTAAAAGGGGTAAAGCACAAATCTTGGAGACTTTTTATGGTGTGCTAAACTATAGAAAATGATGAGATTGCTTTCTCTTTTTCTCATCGGTCTTGGTCTGCTCTGGGCTACCGAAGGTTTGCTCATAAGAGAAACCACCACAAAGCAATCTACGGAAACAAAAAGCGTGGAAAAACCGCCCGACAGAGCAAAACTCCAAACTAGAGGAGCTGCGCAGGCTCGGGAGAAAATCTCCGAGCAGGAAAACAGCTTACAGAGACAGGGACCTTCTTTACCAGCACTGCAAAACAGCAGAATATCAAACTACACCTTTAGGGAACTTAACTTTTTGGGTGATGACCTGGTCCTCAAAGGCACCGCACCAGCCTACGATTTTTACATACCTGTCTATTCACACTTAGAAGGGCTAAAACTCAGCCTGAAAATAAGCACACCCGAATACCTAAGAGAAGACTCTACCATAGTCATATTGGTGAACGATGTGCCCTATCAGAGCTTTAAGGTGGCAAGAGGTCAGGGCAGGGAGATGGTGCTGATTCTCAGGCCTCGAGGAAATCAAGCCTTCATAAAGGTCTCCATAAGAGGCAATCTCAGGGTCTCCAACAATCTGTGCGAGGATGCCTTCAGCGACAGGATATACATGGTGATATCAAAGGACAGCTCTATAGAGTTCTATTACAGACCACCCCTGCAGATAGAGCAGTTCCTCAAGGACTATGACCTTTATTTTTGCCTGCAGGACGCGAAGCTAATCCCTCTTGCTTATATGCTTTCCACTCAGAATTCTCTTCCTGCCTTCTTCAGTTGGGGCGAAAGAGAAGATTGCAAAAACATAAGGGTGGCCCAGCAGACATACCTGCAGGGCAGCACACTCTTTTTGTCGGAAAAAACCCTGCAAGCTATAGTGGACGGATACACGCCTTTTATCTTCGGTAGGAGTGTAATCCCTGACAAGGTGGCGAGAGAAAAGGGCGAAAGTTCCAGACAGGTTAGTTTGAGAGAGCTCGGTATGGGCAACGTAACCGTTAAGGGTATATCTAACCTGTCAGTATACATCCCTCTTGACCTTGCCAAGATAGGTGGCATGCCAGACACTCTTTACCTTAGGCTCAAGTTCGAGCACACGCCTCCCCATCAGAAAGACAAAATGGAACTCAGAGTTTACCTCAACGAAAGTCTTATTCGTTCCCTTCCTCTCGAAGGTGCAGGGCAGAAGGAGGTGGACATAAAAATACCCACCCACTATCTGAGCTACGGTGTCAACAGTCTGCTGGTGAATCTGGTGAACTTTACCTCCTCCGACAATTGCTTTGGGGCAGTTACCCAGTCCGCTCTTACCATCTTTCAAGATTCTTACTTCTACTGGAACAGTCTGATGGTTAAACCCAACAACATAGCGGATTTTCTGAGGATAATCAACGGTAAACTCACAGTAGTCTTAAAGGAGCAGAGCCTGTATCCCTTTGCTCTGAAGTTTATCAACGAGCTTGCTTTTATAAACCGTAACATAAAGGATATACAGGTGCTGACCGCAGAGCCTGAGTCTGGTAGAGGTGACTTTATGATAGTTTTTGAAAGGACCCAGCAGGGACTCTTTCAGGTCTACAATCCCCTCACGCAGGAGGTGCTTTTCTCCGCAAGATACGAACTACCCTTTGTGGCTATTACCCTTGGGGAGAAGAAAGGCACCCCTATACTTACTGTGTCCGCCTACGGCACCCCCGACCTTCAGGCTATAGGCAAAAAATACTCCTCCCAGGATTACCTGAACCTTTTAGGAAATGTGGCTATCTTTTCTGAAGAATATGCCACCGCCTTTGAGGTGGGTAAAAAGCTCAGAATCAGGTATGAAGAGGAAAGGGGCATCGGTTATTACTGGAACCTTCTAAGACCTTGGGTCGTGCTCCTATTAGGTTTGCTGGGCTTCATGTTTCTGATGTATGTATACAGAAGACTAACCAGGAGGCCCTCATGAGAAAATACACTCTTTTTCTGCTGGCTACTGTCAGTGTAGGATACGCTTCTGCCTTTGTGAAGGGCAAGGGGGAGTTTTTCCTTACGCCTTCCTTCTACTACTACAGTGCCAGCAAGTTCTACGACAAAGATGGTAACAGAAGGGACATAGGCTGCACCTTCAGGAAAAGGGAAGTCCAGCTCTACGGAGAATACGGACTCACGGAGAAAACTACCCTTACCTTCAAACTGCCCTACAGTCAGTTAGAGTGCGCTGCAGACAAAGCCTCGGGGACAGGAGACTTAGAGGCAGGCTTTATAAGAAACCTGAAAAAGACGAAGAGCTCCTCTCTGTCCGCATACGGCACTCTTTTGATCCCCACAGGCTACTCGATAGAGGAGGACATAAGACTGGGTTATGGTAGATTGGGGGCGGAGGGTGGACTGCTATACGGCTTGTCCGGGGGCTGGGGCTTCTTGGACTCGGGTCTGGGCTACAGATACTATCTGGGATATCCTTCCAGTCAGGTCAGGGGTTATATTTCTGGAGGCTACAATCTCGTTTCCGGTCTACAGCTCTATGGCATAGTGGATGCCCAGATAGGGCTGGGAGATGGCAAAGCCAAGAGAGTTGGAAGAAATCTTCTACTGGAACCCGACTACAAACTCCTGCAAGTGTATGTGGGACCTCGTTTGTTACTGGGCAAAGCCTCTGTAGTGGCTGGCTATCAGCGTGTCCTGTGGGGTAGGAGAACAGGGGACGGCTCAGGTTTTTTTATAAGCCTCTGGTATGGTTTCTAATAGGCAACCCTGTCCCACCATTGGTTGTCTTCTTTTGGAAAAAGGACTTATCACACAGGAACAGCTGGAAGAAGCTCTGCAATATCAGGAAAGATACAGAGGCAGGCTTGGATGGATACTCTCCACGCTGGGATACATAAGGAGGCTGGACTTCTTCAGGGCTCTTGCAGAATTTCTCAATCTACCCTTTGTGGAAGGCGTGCCTCGCATACTGGAAAAGGTAGACGCAAAGCTGGTCAGAAACTTCAACCCTGAGGAGCTAGTTACCTACGAAGTGCTACCTGCACAACTGGAGGGGGACAGGGTGCTTCTCTTTACCTCCTACCCGAATAGTGAAAAGCTAAGAACTTTTATAAACAAGCACTTTGCAGGCAAATTGGTAGAGCAGGTGGTAGTCACCGACCTCGACCTGGTTAAGTCAGTGCAGGAACTCTTTAAAGGGTCTTTTATAGACAGGGCGGTCAACGGCCTTTTCTACCTGACGCCCGAATACTCCGCTTCCATAGTCTTTTCTAAAGGACAGGTCTTTCTCATGGGGGGTGTTCTGGTGCTTTTGCTGGTAGGTCTTTACTACAAGCCCATTTTTACCCTTACCCTCCTTATGGGTTTGGTGCAGATCTTCTACATGTTCTCAGTGGGTTTTAAGCTCCTTATCAGCGTGGTGGGTTCAAAAAGTGAGATGGAGCAGTTTGTTACCGAGGAGGAGGTGAAAGCTTTAGAAGAAAAAGACCTTCCTGTCTATACCATCCTCGTCCCCGTATACAAGGAGCCGGAGGTCATAGGCATTCTCATAGAGAGCCTCAAAAAGGTGGACTACCCCCAGAACAAGCTGGACATAATCCTTCTGCTGGAAGAGGATGATACAGAGACTCTGGAGGCTGCCAAGAGACACGCCCCGCCTGCTAACTGGCGCTTCCTCACCATCCCAAACAGCATACCCAAGACAAAGCCCAAAGCCTGTAACTACGGACTTTTTTTTGCCAGAGGTAAGTATCTGACCATATACGATGCGGAGGATATACCCGAGCCAGACCAGCTTAAGAAGGCGGTCATTGCCTTCAGGAAAGCCGGAGACAAGTACATGTGTTTTCAGGCAGCTCTCAACTATTTTAACAGAGACGAGAACTTTCTCACCAAAATGTTCACCCTTGAGTATTCTTACTGGTTTGACTATCTCCTGCCCGGGCTTTTCAGACTAAGATTACCTATACCTTTAGGTGGCACCAGTAATCACTTTGATGTGGAAAAGCTCAAGGAAATAGGTGCCTGGGACCCCTTTAATACCACCGAAGACGCTGACTTAGGTGTCAGAGCCTTTGGCAGGGGCTACAGGGTGGGCGTTATCAACTCCACCACCTACGAGGAAGCCAACGCCCGGATAAAAAATTGGATAAGACAGAGGTCTCGATGGATAAAAGGCTACATGCAGACCTTTCTGGTGCATGCCCGGAACCCTGTAAAGCTCTACAGGTCCGTGGGGCTAAGAGGAACGCTTGCCTTTTACCTGCTCATAGGAGGCACTCCTTTTGCCTTCCTTGTGAACCCCATTATGTGGCTTATCTTCTTCGTGTGGCTTTTTACCAGAACGCAGGCTTATGAGCCCTTCTTCCCACCTGCGGTGCTATACATGTCTATCGCTAACTTGCTCCTTGGTAACTTTATGGGCGTATACCTGAACCTGATTGCGGTCTTCAAGAGGAAATACTATGAACTCCTACCCTACGCTTTTCTTAATCCTCTTTACTGGGTGCTCCACTCTATCGCTTCCTATAAAGCCCTGCACGAGCTTTTTACCAAGCCCTTCTACTGGCAAAAAACCCAACACGGTATAACCAAGCACAAACCACCTTTGGTCAAGACATGAAGCTACTTATGTTTACTCTATTCTTGCTTCTCTTCTCCTCGTATGCTTTCCTGTTTGGGGAGCTCTTTACAGACCAGTTCTATATACACAAAAACCTGCTCTTTTTTGCGGAGAAGGCGCTTCTGGCGCTGGAGGGTAACCCGCCCCGTCTGGAAAACTTAGGCTTTGTGTATCCGCCAGTAGGTTTTGTGCCTTTTCTCCTATTGCGTGAGCCTGTGTTAGTCTCTGCTATGACGGGCAGCCTTCTCTCTCTTCTTCTGGTGCTTTTTTTTATCAAGGAAAAACCTAAACACACTCTGGCTCTGGTTCTGCTCCTTTTCAACCCTCTGTATGTGTTTATGGCAATCCAGCGCCTTGAGGTCTTGAGCTTCTACTACCTGCTGGTTTTTTCAGTCTTTTTCGCGGTGCGACATCTCCAGACACAGTATTCTCTTTACGCTTTTATCTCTGGTATTCTTTTCGGTCTTACCTTTTTTGCAGACTTTAGAAGTCTCTACGTGAGCCCCTTCTTTGCTCTGGGCATCTTCCTGTCCACTACTGACAGAGAATTCTCCTATAGGTTTTCTTTGCTTCTGGTAAAGCTAACTCCCGTGTTCTTCTTCTTCCTTAGCTGGCTTTACTTGAATTGGGTGTTCATGGAAGACCCACTGCACTTTATTAAGAGCCCCTACTCTTTCTTTCGCTCAGAGTTCCAGTCCGTTGAAGTAGCTTCTGTATCTGGCTCTTTAAAGAGCAGCCTTGTATTTATGTTAGATTTTCTTCTGCGCACTATACCTTTAATTCTCCCTTATTTTGTGGTGCTTTTTCAGTTGCGCACTTTCAGAATTCTTTACTCTTTACCTCTGTATATCTTCTACCTGCTTCCCCTATTACTCTATTACTTTTCTATCTACACAGGGCAATTTTTCCCAAGCTTATACACTTCTGTAGTATTCCTACTCTTTGCCCTAATCTTCAGGGGGATAAGTGCCACTTCTGGCAGCAGGGCTTTTACGCTCTCTATGCTTGTGGCTTTCCTGTCTGCCTTTTTCCTACCTTTACAATCTAAAGAAGTTAACGAGAGGTTTTTCGTCAGGAGTTTTTTTGGAGCGAAGGTAGACAAGGAATTGAGCCTTGAAGAAGACCTGAGAGTAAGCCAGCTAATCAAAGAGTATAACTGCAGAAAGACCCTTGCGGACGACGTGTATAGTTTCCCGGTAGTATACTTTAGTGGAGAGCCCAAAAGGTTCGTGCTTCAATATAACTATGAGTTTTACACCTACATGTCTAACCCTTGGCTTTATGCGGACTGCCTGCTCCTTTCTATAGAGGGTAGAGGAGACGCCTTGGCTCTGCACTTCTCCAAAGCCAAACATGGCTTCCTGCAGGGTTACTATCTGGTTCATAAAGGGGAGAAATACATGCTCTACAGGAGAGTAGGTTATGACCCTGAGTAGGAGAGCTCTACTGCAGTCTCTTCTGGGCTTTAGTGTGACGCTGGCAGATTGTGGTGAGGGTGGCATGTCCGCTCTGGCTTCTGGCAGAAAGATTAAGTTTGGGCTCGGGGACGACCCGGAGAAGCTGGCAAACCGTTACGACCCGACTGGAGGAGAGCTCCTGGACCTGCTTTATCCGGACATTTTGTGTTTCTGGCTGAACGGCGGTGTCAATGATGGCGGGCAGGTATACGGTGAGAGCATGCTTCACATACGGCGGTGGGCCCAGAAGGAGAGGTTTGCGCAGTGGAGCGACCGGGGTTACGAGCTCATGCTCATAACCTGGGAGAACTACGACGGACAAAACCCACGGCTGGGAGGTATCACCTTCGGGAAGTATCACATCTCTCCCGTCTTCTTACAGGATTTGGCAGAGATTGTGCAAATACTTAAATCTCAGTTCAAAAACAGGGTTTATGTAGCTCTTGCCACCGAGCAATCCACTTACACTGCCTGCAGAACCAATCCCGAGTGCATACACGGCCCGCCCTATTCGGACCATATAAACTCTATGACAGTCGCGTACTTTACTGCCCTGCGGGACAATCTGCTCCGAGCAATCCATCTTTTAGAAAGGAGTGGTCTGGACGTTCACTATGGTCCCTGTTTTGGAGGCTGGCTGGTGGAGTTTGAAGAGGGTCTCAGATTTGTGGAATTTTTCGAGCCTGTAATATGGGCTTCCCGAGTTCTCTTCTTTCAGAGCATGATGGACAGGAGAGCCTCTGAAGCCGGTGGCTACGGGAACCCTCAGCGCATAATGAAAAACTGCGAATTCTTCCACAGATACGGCAAGCCACTGCACCTTGCCCATTATATGCCAGTAAACCACAGGGCGGATGTGGTGGCAGAAGATGCCAGAG
>JBCNVH010000004.1:0-8154 GCA_039630295.1 Aquificaceae bacterium
GAAGCCGTCCACCAGCTTGGCAACTCCACCTTCGTCTTCGAAGCCCTACCCCTTTCTCTTTTCCTCTTCCTCCATAATGCGGATGAGCCTCTGGAAGCCCTGTGGCAGGCGGTTAACTCCTGCGGTATGGCGGGAGGAGATACGGACGCAATAGGGTATCTTGTGGGTTCCTTTGTGGGAGCTTATGCAGGCCTTTGGGTTTTCCCCCCGGAGCTCCTTGAAAATCTTGAAAATTCTCAGTATTATATTTCTCTGGCAGAAAGACTTTATAACAAAACGATGGATTTTTTGGAAAGGAGGAGCTGACGATGGCTTACAAACTGCAGGAAGCCTTCTTAAATACTGCGAGGAAAAGAAAGGTGAAGGTAACCATCTATCTTATCAACGGCGTTAGACTTCAAGGAAGAATAAGGTCCTTTGACCTTTACACCATTCTTATAGAGGATGGAAGACAACAGACATTAGTCTACAAACATGCTATAACCACCATAATACCTGCAGAAAGGATGGAGATAGAGTTTGAAGAGGAGGGTGTGCCAGGGGCGGTGTAGCCCCCGTCCCTCAGAACATACCGGGCGGTTTACCCCTTGAAACCACAAGCCTTTCTACCGGTTGCCCCCCCTTAAGATGGCTCTGGACTATCTCCTCCACGTCAGATAGCCTGAGGTTTCCATACCATATACCCTCAGGGTAGACCACTATGGTTGGACCAAGCCCACAGGGTCCAAGACAGCCAGTAGGGGTGACCGCAGTGCTCATAAAAAGCTCCGGGTCCGTCTGAAGCTTTTCCATGAGCTTCATGTAGATGTCCCTTCCCCCCTTCTCCGCACAGGAACCCATAGGATGACCCGGTGGTCTCTGGTTAACACAGACAAAAAGATGTTTGAACTCCATGGAATACCTCCTCTGAAGATATATGAGAATTCTACCAAAAAGGAAGAGAGCTTCTGTATGAGCCTGGTCAATTTTTAAGCGGGGAAACCCCCGCCCTTTTTAAAATTTCCAGTTGAGACCCAGAGATATGGCGTTCTGAGCGTTCTGGGCTTCTACTATCATAGCTCCTGAGGGGTCCGTAGCCCTTACCTTTTTGTTGAAAGCGTGCTTGTAAGCAAGGTCCACGCTGAAGTTCTTGGTAAACTGGTAGCCAAGACCCAGAGTTAGGTGATGCTCAGTTATGGGGAAGCCTATGAGGTTAAACCAGGCCATGTGAAAATCGCTAAGGGGTGGGAGAAGTTGGGCACGCTGTTGGCGTGTTCATAGGGTTTTTTGTACTCACCTTTTATAGGAGACCTTCCAAAGTTGTAGCCCGCCCTTAAAGCCAGTTTGTCCGTCGGTTTGTATTCGCCACCCAGAGCTATCACCCACTGGTCTTTCCACTGAAACTGTTTGTATCCTCTGGCATTTTTCCAGTTAATCCATCTGAGGTCCAAGCCTACCTTGAAGTTTTTCGCAGGCTTTATACCCCCACCAAAGGCAAGCTCCTGAGGTTGGGTAAGCCTTAGGTTTTCAAACGCGTTGTTTCCGTCGCTATCAAAGACCCTTCTGTAAGTCATAGCCACAGGGCTCTGGTAGGTGGCACCAAGGTAGGCAAAGTCTCCCATGTTGTAAGCCATACCTACCTGAAAGCCAAGCCCGTAGGTCTGAGACTGACCACCCCCTGCGTTCCAGCAGGTCACGTTAGGTGGAGGACTGCAAAAGCGTGCCCCCATGTCCAGCGAGCCGTAAGCCAGATGAAGGGCGCCGGACAGAGAAAGGGCATCGTTTAACCTGTAGGAAATAGCCGGTATTATCCTCATAAACTGCAGGGTGGTATGCATGTTGGCAAGTCTCGGGTCCTTATTTCTGTAGTCTACACCCATGCCCGAGACACCGAAGGCACCTACACCAAAGGTAAGTTTGTTGTTTATCTGGTTTACTATGCCCACCTCCGGCACAACGAAAAGGTCCGCATCGCTCTTTGCAGAGGCTGGTGGGTTCTGTGGTCCCTGGGGTGTGACGTTCGTCCTTGCCTTAACCTCTGGCATAAAGACTATACCACCAAAGCTAAGGTTGAAACCCCTGTAGTGGCTCATCCAGGCAGGGTTTCTAAAAATGGAATCTGTAGCACCCACTGGCATACCCACACCTATACCACCCATACCCCTTGAGGCAGGTGAAACACCTATCAGGTTGTCGCCGTTGGTTGCAAAGGAAAGCCCGGAAAGACCAAAGACTGCGGTTAATATAAGTGCTCTCTTCATCTTTTTACCTCCCTTTTAAGTTTCTTAATTATTTAAACTATAGAAAGCACCTTTTGCCATTCAAAAAATTTATAATAACTTTAAGGGTTTGTTATAATGCCCGGCTTAAAGCCTTCGGATATTTACTCTTTAAGCGGGATGAACAAATTCTGCAAAGAGACTAACTTTAAACTATAATTGGCAGAGATAGAGATATGCCCATAAAGGACTACTATCGCATACTGAATGTGGAAAGAGAGGCAAGTAAGGAAGAGATAAAGAAAGCTTACAGAAGGCTTGCAAGAGAGTGGCACCCTGACGTAAACCCTGACCCACGGGCAGGGGAACTTTTCAGAGAGATAAATGAAGCTTACCATGTGCTGTCTGACGATGAAAAAAGACAGGAATATGACAGGATACTTCAGAGCGGAGATGAGAAAAGATACAGAGACTTTATGGAATACATACAGGATTTTCTGGAGAGCATATGGCAGGGTGTCAGGAGAGCACCCAAACCACGAAAGGGTCAGGACATAAGGCTCAAGTTAGAGCTTACTCTGGAAGAGGCAGGCCTTGGCGTTGAAAAGGAGGTGGAATACGAAAGATGGATGGACTGTCCCCACTGTGAAGGCAGGGGCTATGTGGGAGAGCCTGAAAAGGTAACGTGCCACGCCTGCGAAGGAACCGGCAGGAGGGTAAGTGGTATTTTCAACTTTCCAAGACCCTGTTCTCTTTGTAAGGGAAGGGGCTACTTAATAAAAAATCTCTGTCCTACCTGTGGTGGAAGGGGAAGGGTTGCGACCAAGAGCAGGTTAAGGATAAGTATACCTCCAGGGACGGATGAGGGTGAGGTGCTAAAGGTCTCCGGTTTTGGGCACAGGGGAGAAAGGGGTGGAGAGGCGGGCGACCTCTACCTTAGAATAAGCCTTAAACCTCATGAGGTTTTTCGGAAGGTAGGGAAAGACCTGCACATGGAACAGTTCATATCCTTTCCGATGGCTGTTCTTGGAGGAACTATAAAAGTTAAAGGTCTGGATGGAGAGGATATGGAGGTTTTTCTTCAGCCGGGAACCGAGTGCGGCTCCACAAAGACACTGCCGGGTAAGGGCTTTCCTTCGCCGACGGGCGCCGGGAACCTGGTCATAACCTTTCGTATTAAAGTGCCAAAGGATGTGAATTCAAGTTTGAGAAGCATTCTGGAAAAGCTGGCAAGGGAGTTGAAGGAAGAGGGAGTGGAGGTGAAAGGTAGTCTAATGGAAAGATTAAAGGGCTTAATATCCCTTTGACAGCTTCTTTACCTCAAGGTATTCTCCTATACCCAGCCTGTTCCATAGTATTCTGAGGAGCTCAAGGAAGACAAAGGCGGTAGTCCTGGCATCATCCATCGCCCTGTGCATCCTGCTGTAGTCCACACCTAAATAGTCCGCCAGGTCTTTGAGGGTATACCTTTTCAAGTTAGGCAGGACGTTTCTGGCGAGATTGAGCGTGCATATGTGGGGAGGGCGGAACCTTTTACCATAAAGCCTTCTGTAGTATTTGTTTATGAAGGCGATGTCCTTTTCTACCCTGTGGGCCACGAGCACGTTGTTTCTCACGAACCTGAGAAAGCCTGGAAGCACCTCCTCCATATGGGGTTTTCCTACCAGCATGGCATTGGTTATGCCCGTAAGCTCTGTTATCTTCTGTGGCAGAAGATAGCCGGGGTTTATCAAAGTGGAAAAGCTGTCGGTTATGATACCACCCTCTACCCTTACGCAGGCGATTTCTATTATGTCTGACTTTGCAGGGTCAACACCCGTCGCCTCCACATCTATACTAACAAAGGTGCTTTCCAGTAAGAGCTCCTTCATCAGGGTATCTCCCTAACCTTTGGACCTTCCTCTTTTTTAAGATACTTCGGGTCTATCACACCCTCAAGCTCTTTGCTCTCTTCTTGTGAGGGTTGTGCCTGTTCCTTACCCTCACAAACCCCTTCCGTGCCAGCCACAAAGAGCATGGGGCTGGGACAGTTTACCACTACCACATTTTCAGGAAGGGGGAAGTCCGTCTGGGGATACATGTAGCTCGCCAGAGACATGTAGTCTATCCATATGGGGAGAGCAACCCTCGCACCTGCCATACCCTTCCCCATACTCCTCTTTATGTCAAAGCCAACCCAAACACCTGCCACTATGTCAGGAGAAAAGCCCACAAACCAGGCATCCATGTAGTCGTTGGTTGTTCCTGTCTTGCCCGCCACCACCCTCTGGATAGAAGCTGCGGAGGCACCCGTTCCCTCCAAGACCACCGCCCTGAGCATGTCTACAAGAACCCGCGTTTCCTGTGGTGGCAGAACCTGTTCACACCTGGGAGAGTTTTCCTCAATCGTGGAGCCATCAGGACCCACTATCTTCCTTATAAAGTAAGGCTCACAGCGAAGACCAAGATTGGCAAAAGTCTGAAAGGCGGAGGTGAGCTGTAAAGGTGTGACCTCTATACTGCCAAGAGCCATGGAATAGTAAGGTTTCAGCTCTATACCGAGTAGTCTTCCGATCTCCATAGGTGTGTCAAAACCTATGTCCGCAAGAAGGTTTACAGTAGCGGTGTTTACGCTTTTTGCGAGGGCAGTTCTCAAGGTTATGTGCCCGTATTCCGCACCCTCGTAGTTATCCGGCGTCCAGTCTTTGCCAGTAGAAGGGTCGTAAAAGCTACGGGGTGTGGCATCTACCAGAGTTGCCTGTGTGTAGCCCTTCATAAGAGCGGCGAGGTAAATGAGGGGTTTTATGGCTGAACCGGGCTGTCTTTTTGCGTAGACCGCCCTGTTAAAGGGGCTTCTCAGGTAGGAATAGCCTCCCACCAGAGCTCTTATAGCACCTGTTTTGGCATCAAGACTTACGAGAGCTCCCTGCAGGTCTGGAAGAAGCTCTAAACGGAGCTCCCTTTTCTTCCTGTCCTGATAAAACCTCAGGAGAACATAATCTCCCTTTTCCAGAGGCACGCCTTTGAATTCCAGCTCCACCTGCCTTTCTTTCAACTCCACGAGCAGCTTCTCACCCTTTAAACCCAGCACCTTTCCTATGTATACTTTTCCCGGTTTTTCCTCCACCTTCTGCTCCTCATACTTCTTTGCCAACTCATAGGGGTCCTCCGGAAGGAAGGGTATGCCGTTCGCTTTTGCCACCCTTGCCACTCCTCGCTTTAAAACTTCCCTGGCATGCGCGTGCAGGTCTCTGTCTATGGTAGTGTAAACTCTGTAACCACCAGCCAGAACCTCTTCACCATATTTCTCAACCAGATGCTCTTTGAGAAAGTCAAGGAAATAGTCCATGCCGTAGTATCGGTTTTCAGGTCTCACCCTGACGGGCTTTTCCAGAAAGTTTCTGTATTCTTCTTCCTTCAGATAACCATCTTCATACATACGGGTGAGCACATAATCCCTCCTTTCCTTTACCCTGTCAGGATTTCTGAAGGGGTTGTATCTTGCAGGAGCCTTCGGTAAACTCGCCAGAAGGGCGGATTCCTCAAGGGTCAGCTCTTTGACCGATTTTCCAAAGTATACTCTTGAGGCAGCCTCCACCCCATAAGCACCCTGCCCCAAGTATATGTAGTTGAGATACATTTCCAGTATCTGGTCTTTTGTATAGTGCCTTTCTATCCTCAGGGCAAGGAGCGCCTCTTTTAGCTTTCTTTTCAGGCTTTTGTCTGGCGTAAGGAAAAGGTTTCTTGCCAGCTGCTGGGTTATGGTGGAAGCACCCTGCCTTATACCTCCATGTCTTATGTTGGCAAGGACTGCCCTGAGAATGGCAAAGGGGTCCAGACCGGGGTGCCTGTAGAAGTTTTTGTCCTCCGCGGATATGAAAGCCTGTCTTACATGTAGGGGGATGTCTTTTAGCTCCACATAATATCTTCTCTGTATAGCCACATCACCAAAAGGTCTATCTTTGGCATCGTATACCACCGTGGCTACAGGTGGCTTCCATTCCTTGAGTATCTCCACAGGTGGAAGGTTCAGGGAGAGGACAAAAAGGAAAAGCCCAGAAAACAGAATAAAAAAAACCAGAAAACTGGAAACTATCAGGATAAACCTACGCACTGTTATAATTATACAAGCACCTTCATAAAAGCTTTGTTGATTGGAAGCCTGGTGGAGTCTAAAAGCTCAAGGCTGAGATAGGACATATTAACACTGACCAGTATCAGTAAAAATTGTTGCCCCAAGGCTTAAAATTTAACAGCAAAAAGGAGGTAAGTATGTGGCGCGTTGTGTATACGGGTCAGAGACCCCATAACGAGAATATAGCCCTTGACCGGATAATGCTTGACCTCATGGCGGAGGGTAAGATACCACCAACCGTCAGGTTTTGCAGTTCAAACCCGAATGCGCCCTTGTAGGTTTCCATCAGGCGGTGGAGCAGGAGGTGAGGCTTGAATACGCTCAAAGAGAGGGTATAGAGGTAGGAAGGAGGATAACGGGCGGTGGTGCCATTTACTTTGACCAGACCCAGATAGGCTGGGAGGTCATAGCCACCACCGAGCATCTGGGTAACTTAAACTATGAGGAGCTGACAAGAAGGATATGCACCGGCGTGGCGAAGGGTCTTCAGAAACTCGGCATAAGGGCTGAGTTTAGACCAAGAAATGACATAGAAGTAGAAGGTAAGAAAATATCGGGCACCGGGGGTGTCTTTGAAGGAAAAGCCTTCCTCTATCAGGGCACGGTGCTTATGGACTTCAACGTGGAACGCATGCTAAAAGTCCTCCAGATACCTGTGGAAAAACTTACCTCCAAGGGCATAAAGGCGGCGGAGGACAGGGTAGAGTGGGTCAAGAGAGCTCTTGGTTATCTGCCTGAGAAAGAAGAGGTTTTTAGCTCTATCTTAGAAGGTCTTAAGGAAGAACTGGGTTTTGAAGCCCTGTGGGGTGAGCTCACCGAAGAAGAGCTGAAACTTCTAGAAGATAAAAGGGACTACTACAGAAGTGAGGAATGGGTCTACGGAGTGAAAAAGGCACCTACAGATAGCGAGATGCTTTTCGGTATATACCGGTGTCCCGGTGGCACTTTCAGAGTTTCCGCCAAGGTGGACCTACAGAGCAAAGTTCTCCAGCAGGTCATAATAAACGGAGATTTTTTCCTAAAACCCCAGAGGCTCATTTACGACCTTGAAGCCTACCTCAAGCACACACCCCTTACGGACTTGGAGAGAAGGATAAGGACCTTCTTCTCCGAGAAAGAGTGGGAAGGGCTCAACCTCAGCGTGGGTGACTTTCTGGAGGCTGTGCTTTTCCCCCTCAGAAAGGTGGAAGGTCTGGAGCTGGGTATGGAAAAAAAAAGTCTGAATAACATCATAGCCTCAATAGGGGGCGGTCTCATAGAAAACCTGCAGAAGGCAAAGGTTATGCTACTGCCTTACTGTGCCAAGCCTGCCTGGTGCGACTACAGGCATCTGGATGACTGTGGAGAGTGTGGCGGTTGCACGGTAGGAGATGCTTACAGATTAGCCTATCAGAAGGGTATGATACCCATAACCATAACCTCCTTTGAGCTTCTGAGAGATACCCTTCTCTGGTGTGCTCAGGAAGGCTATACCTATGTAGGACACTGCTGTTACGAGTTTTACGAGAAAAGGTATGAGATATTTAGAAAGGCTTCTGAAAAAGGAGCGGGGGGCGTGCTCTTTGATATTGTGGGAACAACCTGCTACAGCCTTGGGGTAGAGGAGGAAGAGAGGGCTTATCACGGCGAGTTTACCGTGGAGCTTGACCTGATAAAGGAAGACCTGCACAGAAGCCTGTCTGTGAAGGAAGATCTGAAGGGAGAGTCTCAAAGGTCAGGTGTAAACTTTGACTTTTCCCCTTACCTTCTGGACTTTAAGCCCCCCTACTACCGAAAACCCAGAGCTGTGCCCACACCTCAGGAGGACAGGACAAGAACTTCCATGCAGAAGGAGGTCTTCCT
>JBCNVH010000040.1:0-8002 GCA_039630295.1 Aquificaceae bacterium
AGACTATTTCCACCACCACATCCGGCGTGCCAAATATACCTTTTTCCTTTACCAAAGACAAACTATCCTTCAAAACCACCACCAGGTCCGGCTGAACCACGTTCTCCTCGCTCAAAACCACATCAAAGGGTGGTATGTAGACCTCACCTAAGCCCACTCCCTCTATATGGTTGGTAAAGGCGAGGGTGAGCTTTAATGAAACTCTCTGGTGTTTTCTACTGGCGCCGGGCATAAGATAGAGCTCTCCTTCTATTATCTCATACCTCCTGTCCTCCTCCAGCTTCAGGTAGTCTTCGTAAGTCCAGACCCTTGAGGTGGTTTTCATTTCCCCAGCTCTCTCTTAACCTCTTCCGCAATCCTTAGGAATTTTTCCATCTCCTCTATATGCTGGTCTCTGAGAGTTATCATGGCATCCTCATGCCCCGCCATACCGCACATGGCTATAGTAAAGCAGTCCGTCTCCGCTCTTATTATCTTTAGGGCTACATTGGCGTAGTGGCAGTGGACACCCACAAAGATACAAGCTTTTATCCTGTTGTGCCATATGGTCAGGTTTGGGTGGTTTGGATTTATCTCAACCGCCGGGTTTATCTTTGGATACTTGGGTCTGTAGTCATACATAGGTATTATTTTTGCTCCCAGCAACTCCCCCATTTTCTTAACCAGCTTTGCCTTTTCTCTCGCCTCCTCGTTCCAGCCATAGAGCACCTGAGGTCCGGGGAATATGGTGGGGTTCTGGCGGGTGAGCATGGCTTTTGCCGCCTCCCTCATGGCGACCTCTTCCTCAACTATCTCGTTAAACATAAGGGCGTATCCCGGTGGTGGGTTCAGAAGACCCTCGTAAACCGCAACCGGGTAAGGGGAAAAACCGCTAGGTCCAAGTGTTGCCATAACTTACCTCCTCAAAAATGTTTTTCTACCATAAAAAGCCCCTCTGAGAAAAACCCTCCTCTCTCTTACGCCGGAGGTGAAACCTGCGTTCCTGCAAAAAACCTTCATATTTCACTTTCCGGCATGCACCTCTGGCATAACCATGTGTATGGCGTTCCTCTTTAATAGGTTTACACAAACATAGACACAGAGGGCACAGCCCTTACATCTTTCCTGAATAACATAAGCGTGGTGTTCCTCGTCGGTATACATGAGGGTGTTTGGCTCCGGACAGAAGAGAGTGCATTGCTTGCAGTTGTATTTACTGCACTCTTCGTTAATCACCTCCGCCACATAGTACATGCCTTGCCTCCTGATAAGTTGATTGGGTCTTTATTAAGTTATTACCCTTGAATATTTTGTCAACAGAATTATATTTACCTACCCGAGTATCTATGGGTATGCCTCTGCTTTTGATACTTGTGCTTCTCCAGCTGGCGGTAGGTGGGGAGCAATGTTCAAGAGAGGAAGCGATATCAAAGATTAACAGCCTTTTAGAAAAACACTATCTGTGGTGGGACAAAATCAGAGAGCTTAAATGGAGAGATGAACAGGAACTTATAGAGTATTTGAGAAAGATAGGCGACAGGTGGACTTCCATAACAAGACAGGAAGAGGACAGGCTCTGGTATTCAAGTTCAAAGATGGTGGGTCTGGGTATAAGGTGGGATGACAAGGGGTATATAACGAGGGTTTTTCCCGGTTCACCCGCAGAGAAACACGGCTTAAAAGAGGGGGACCTTATAATATCCATACAGGATATAACGGACAGAAATCTCTGGAGGAAGGCGATAAGAGAAGCGGAGAAGGGAGAGCCCATAAGGGTGGAGCTTATAAGGGACGGGTTTTTCCTGAGGACAGAGGTTAAAAAGGGAGATTTCCTCGTCCCGGTTATAGAGGAGGTGAAGGTCCTCAGGAACGGAAACAGAAATCTGGGCTACGTAAAGTTGAACAACTTTACCCAGCCTGCGGTGGAGGGCTTTAGAGAGGTTTTGAACCTTTTCAACAGGGAGGGCGTGGATGTGCTACTGATAGACCTCAGGGACAACGGTGGGGGTCTCATATCGGTGGCAAAGAACATAGTGGACATGCTGGTTGGAGGAGAGGGAGTTATGTTCTACCTTGAAGGTAGGGGTGCGAACATGGGCGTATACCAGTTTAAGAACCGGGAGGGTTATAAAAAGCCAGTGGTGGTGCTGGTAAACAGGCATACCGCCTCAGCCGCAGAGCTGGTTGCGGTTCTTCTAAGACGCTACGCAAGAGCGGTTATAGTGGGAGAAAACACGGTGGGTAAGTATGTGGGTAGCAACATATTCCCCTTTGACACCTGCAAAGGTGAGGTTTTAAGACTGATAACCTTTGAGATGAAACTGCCCACCGGTGAAGCGATAACCGGTGACAAAGGCATAGTGCCGGACTGCAGGCTCGAAGGGAAAGACCCTATATACGGGTCCCTTGAGTGCCTCTCCAACCCTGCTGTAGGAGTATCTCCTTCAGTGCAACCCTGAGCTCTTCTCTATCTTTCTGGGTATTCAATGGTATGGCGTAGTCCGGTGGCAAAAAGATGCTCTTCTGTTTAAAATACACCTCCAGGTTTGCATCAGATATGTCCTCCCTTTCCCTGAGCCTTTTGATTATCTCTTTCTCTTCCGCCCATGCCAGTATGAAGAGCGCCTGCGGAAACCTTTCCTTTACCATACTTCTCTGCCACTCTTCGAGGAAAGTAGCATCGAGAACCACATCCTTACCCTCCTTTAGCAGTTCCTCCGCCCTTCTTAACATCTCTCCATAGACCTTTCTGGTCCACTCGGGTGTGTATATGCCCTCACCGTAACCCACGCTGACCTTTTGGTCTGTATTTATTCCAGCCATTTCCTTTCTGAGCTTGTCGCTCCTGAGCCACTCAAAGCCGAAGTCTTCCTGCAGTATCCTTGCCAGAAAGGATTTGCCTGAACCAGAAAGACCTATAAGGACCACTATCATTTTAGCCCCAGTTCCTCAAGAAGCTTCGGGCTGTATCCTTCTATCACCTTATAGCTTCCAAGAACTATGTTGTAAGGTGTGCTCTGAACGTTTAACTTTTCTGCTACCTTTATATGTTCCTTCACCAGCGGGCACTCTTTTACCTGCGGAGGATTTCCATCCCAGGCACCGGATAGGACCTCCTCCAGAGCTCTCAGCCTGTCCTTTGAGCAGGCTATGTAGTTGGATTTGGCATAGCTCTCGGGAAAACTCTTAAAAGGCAGGAGGAAGACATATACCTTTAACTTACCCAGATGGGGTTTGATAGCCTGCCACTCCTTCCTGCAGTGTCCACAGTCAGGGTTTATGAATGTGATGAGCTCTCTTTTACCCTTACCCGCCACTATGGCTCTGTTGAGGGGTATCTCCTTCACCTGGGACTTTACAAACTCTCTGTAGAGGTCTTGAGCGGTGCCAAAGCCAAGCACCAAAAGGAGAAAAAACAGAAGCTTCATGTTCAGGATTATAACACCAGGTGCTCTATGTTGCTTACCACCTCTTTTATTATCCAGTCTGGTGTGGAAGCACCTGCGGTGATGCCCACCCTTTTTGCGCCTTCAAACCAGCCTCTTTTGAGTTCCTTAGGCGTTTCAATGTGGTAGCTTCTGGGGTTAAGACTTTTGGCTATTTCGTATAGCCTCCTGGTGTTTCCGCTGTTTTTACCCCCCACAACTATCATAACATCCACCTGAGGTGCCAGATTGTAAACGTCCTCTTGACGCTCGGAGGTGGCGTTGCATATAGTGTTTATAACTTTTAATTCTCTTGCCCAGAGAGCTATCTCTCCAACCACTTCCTTGAAAAACTGCTCGTTCTGAGTGGTCTGGGCAACAATACCAACCCTGTCCTTTCCGAGCACTTCCTTAAGGTCTTCTCTGCTTTCCACCACCACACCCTTCCCACCGCAGACTTGCAGGTATCCCAGGGTGCCTATAACCTCAGGATGGTTCTTTTCACCCACCAGAACCACAAAGTAGCCCTCTTTAGAAAGCTTAACTACCGCCTCATGAACTGCCTTGACGAAAGGGCAGGTGGCATCCACAAGCCTTACACCTTTTGAGAGGAGTTCCTCCTCCTTCTGGGGTGGTATGCCATGAGAACGCACTATGACCGTGCTGTTTGCTTCCAGCCTTTCCTCATCCTCAAGAAGACAGAGACCCCTATCCTCCAGTCTCTTTACCTCCTGAGGGTTGTGTATGAGGGGTCCCAGGCTGAAAACCTTCCTGCCAGGACCACTTTCCTTTACCGCTTCCTCCGCAAGGTTTATCGCCCTCTTTACTCCAAAACAGAAGCCTGCATGCTCCGCCACCACTATCTCCACCATGTTATGAAATTATAGGCTTTTACCTCTGCTGGTTGCTGAGCTTTCTCATGCAGAGGAAGAGCTCCTCACTAAAGAAACCTTCAAAGACCTTACAGACGCCACCTTCCAGAAAGGTTTCCTCGAGGCTGTCTTTGAAGTCAACCCTGAGAAGTTCACCCCCCTTTGTATGGACCTCCACGGGCTTTTCTCTCACCAGACCCTTCCTGTAAGCCACAAGGGCGGAGGCGACAGCCCCGGTTCCACAAGCCAGCGTCTCACCTTCCACTCCGCGCTCGTAGGTTCTTATTCGCACCGCCCTGTGGGATAGTGGCTGGATAAAGTTTACATTTGTGCCCTTCGGTTCAAACTCCTTATGAAACCTTATGGCTCTACCCAGCTTTTTTACGTCCAGAGCGTCCAGCTCATCCACCACAACCACAAAGTGAGGCACGCCCGTGTCTATAAAACTTCCCTCTATAGTATGTCCGTCCACATTCAGAGTAACTTGCCTGTAGCCCCGGGGCTTGGTGAGCTGAACCTTTACCCTGCTGCCTCCTTCCAGCACCTGAGCTTTTATCACCCCCGCCAGCGTCTCAAACCTTACCTCCTTATCCACCATGCCCCTGTCGTAGGCAAACCTGACCGCACAGCGAGAACCGTTGCCACACATCTCCGCCACCGAGCCATCCGCGTTAAAAAACTGCCAGCGGAAATGGTTCTCCGGGCTAATGGGATTTTCTACGAGTATAAGACCATCCGCCCCAATACCCCGATGAGGTCTACAAAGGGCTAATACAAAGTCCTTTATTTCAAGTCCAAGCCTCTGGAGAAAGAGCTCTACTTTCCCGTCTCTGTTGTCTATGAGGATAAAATCGTTTCCCGAACCTTGCAATTTTGCAAACTCCATGCTATATTATTATACCCCAATACCCCAGCAACCCCCATGGCTCACCTCCTCCCCACCCCCCCCTTCGGGGGGGTGACACAAATAATATGGTTTTATATCCTGCATTGGCGAGAGATTGAAAGAATAAGAACTTAGCCAGGATACAAGCTTTCCACAGCCTGAACCTATAAGCTTCAAAAGGTGTTATAAATAGCCATGTCTCAGAATATCTCTCGCCCGAGGTGCGTAAGGGTTTATAATATTATGGCAGGATGAAAGCTCTGTTGGTCTTTTATTCCAAACTTCTGGAGGAAGGTGACCTCTTGCGGAAGGTTAACGAAAAGGTCAACCTTTTGAAGAAGTTTATAGGTCCCGACAGCCTGTATGCGGTGATAACTACAGAGATGAAGGATTTTATAGACCGTTTTCCCGACCTCGTTTTCATAAGGAACGATAAGGGAACTTTTCTCTATGGACTTTATAAGGGTCTAAGAAAGCTGAGGGGAAACGATGTGCTTGTTCTTGACCCTTTGAGCTTCACGAGCCTTGATAAGTTAAAGGACTTTATCAGCAAGAGGAGAATAAACGCCCTTTACACCTCCGAAGGTCAGTGGAAGGGTCTGGCTCTTTTCAGGCTTGTAGACCTTGACTACTTTATAAGGACTCTGGAGAGCTCTTTTCAGGAGGATAGAGACCTGTTTGCAGTTGTTGAAAAGGTTAAAGAGGATTATGGTATAGAATACGAAGCACTTTAAGGAGGTTATAGATGGAGGATATTCTGGTAGGCAAATACGAGGTAAAAAAGGACAGATATTACACGAAAGACCACGAATGGGTTATGGTGAAAGGTAACAAAGCCTGGATAGGTGTGACGGATTACGCTCAGAAGGAGCTCGGAGATGTGGTATATCTGGACCTACCGCAGGTGGGTGAGAAATACGAGAGCGGAGACACCCTTGCCAATATAGAATCTGTGAAGAGCGTATCCCCCGTATACGCCCCCCTCTCGGGCACAGTGGTGGAAGTTAATGAGAATCTGGAGGATGAACCCCATCTTGTGAACGAATCACCCTACGAAGAGGGTTGGATTGCGGTTATGGAACTTCTGGACCCCATGGAAGTGGAGGACCTTATGCCTGCAGAGGACTACGCCCAGCTCCTGGTAGAAATCATAAAGGATGAGAAGGGAGAAACAGTAAAGCTTGGTCTTCCTGAAGAGGAGGAAGAGAGACTGGAGGAATCTCTTGAAGCTCTACCAGAGGAAGAGCTGGGTTACGAGGAAAGAGAAAAGTAATGTTTATACCCCACTCGAAGGATGAAACCATAAAAATACTGGAGGCTCTTGGTTTTTCCTCACTTGAGGAACTTTTCTCTCACATAGACCCTTCTCTTCTCTCCGAACCTCAGCTCCCCCGGGGTAAGGCGGAGGAAGAACTGAGAGGGTATTTTAAAGAAGCAGGTCTCCTAAACAGAAAACTCCTCTGTTTTGCGGGCTTTGGTGCCTATGACAGGATAATTCCCTCCACCATAGGACAGTTGCTAAGCAGGGGTGAGTTTCTCACTGCCTACACACCCTACCAACCGGAAGCCTCTCAGGGAACACTTCAGGCGATATTTGAATATCAGACTTTGATAAGCGAGCTTACAGGAATGGAAGTGGCAAACGCCGGGCTTTATGATGGTGCCTCAGCCCTTGCGGAGGCGGTGCTTATGGCGAGGGTTATAAGGGGAAGGGGCAGGAGGGTTGTGCTTTCTGAAGGCGTCCACCCATACCACAGAAAGGTGGTAAGCACCTACCTTCTGGGTTATAGTGATGAGCTGGCAATTTGCCCCTTGGAGGAGGAAGGTTATACAAATCTTGAGAGGCTTGAAGAGCTTTTAAAGGATGGGGAGGCTCATGCCCTTGCGGTTCAGTATCCTAACTTCCTTGGCTTTGTGGAGCCTCTTAAAGAGATTTCCGAGCTTTCAGGTAGGTATGGGGTGCCTCTGGTGGTATCCGCAGACCCTATAGCCCTTAGCATACTAAGACCTCCAGGTGAGCTTGGTGCGGAGCTGGTGGTGGGTGAGGGACAGCCCATGGGCATACCCCTGAGTTTTGGTGGACCTTATGCAGGTTTCTTTGCCACGCGAAAAGAACACGTAAGGAAAATGCCGGGGAGACTTGTGGGCATGGCGGAGGACATAGAAGGCAAAAGAGCCTTTACCCTTGTCTTACAAACCAGAGAACAGCATATCAGAAGAGAAAGGGCTACTTCCAACATATGCACCAACCAGAACCTTATGGCTTTAACAAACCTGCTCTACATGGTGCTCCTGGGAAAGGAAGGTATAAGAGAAGTGGCTGTCCAGAGCCTTTCAAAGGCTATGTATCTTAAAAGAAAACTCCTCGAGTTTGGTTTTGAAGAGGTCTACAACGGAAGGCATCTGTGGGAGTTCCCCCTGAGGCACAGCAAGGCAAGAGAGCTTTACGAGAAGGCTTTGAAGGCTGGTTTTCTTTTTGGTATGCCTTTGGAAAAGTTCGGCTACAGAGACACGCTCCTTCTTGCAGTTACAGAGAAGAGAAAAAAAGATGAGATGGACCGACTTCTGGAAGCCTTGACCTAAGTTCCTCTTATCTCTATCCTCTTCTGAGGCTCTTCCGAAGGTTTCGCAAAGAGAAAGCCTTGGAGGTAGTCCACCCTATCCATTAGGAATTCAAGCTCGGCTGCGGTTTCCACACCCTCCGCCAGTATCTTTATGTCGTTTTTACCACACATGTCCACTAATGCTTTTACCACATCCTGTTTTAAGTTATCTCTCTGAAGTTTTGCAGAGGCTTAGCGAACTATTGTCAAACACTCACAAAGCGCTTGACTATCAAA
>JBCNVH010000041.1:0-4739 GCA_039630295.1 Aquificaceae bacterium
AAGCTTTCTCTAAGGCTTTCCTCCGTCATGGCGGAGCCACCATATTTTATGACAAAGGTCTTTCCGTAAAACTCCCTTATGTAGGGAAGGGCGGACTGAAGAGTTCTTGCCTTTTCTACAAGCCTGTCCCTCATTGTGGTTAATATTTTGCCATTTTTCGGAGTTTGTGGTAACTGTTATGCTTGACTGACTGGAGATCTTTGTAGGATAATATGTCCATGAGAGAAAGAGGCTTCACGCTCATAGAGCTCCTTGTGGTGATTATCATACTTGGCATATTGGCTGCCATAGTGGTTCCCCGAATAACAGGCAGAGTGGATGAGGCGAAGGTGGAGGCAACGAGGGTTCAGCTCAAGGCGGTGAAAGATGCGCTGGAGCAGTATAAACTGGACAATGGCTTCTATCCTTCCACCGAGCAAGGGCTAGAGCTCTGGTGGAAAGACCCATATCCTCTCCCCTGTGCCCCAGAGGTGGAGGCAATACATGGATAAACTGCCCAAAGATGCCTGGGACAGAGACCTGATATACATGTCCCCAGGCCTGTCTTGAACAGAGCTTTTGAGCTCAGGTCAATGGGTCCTGACGGAAAAGGAGGGACGGAGGACGATATAGATGTCTGGAAGTAAGGGTTTTACACTCCTTGAGCTTATGGTGGCAATCACCCTTCTTGCGGTGGGCTTCTCCGCCCTTTTTGATGCTCCTCTCAAGGGCAAGACTTGACCATCATTACACCCAAAGCTTGAAGGAGGAACCTTTTTGAACTCAACAACCGTCTGGTAGAAGGCAAAATGGATGGACTGGTAGAGGAGAGAAAAAGGCTGAAGGACTATCCGGAGATTGAAGAGGTATCTTACAGGCTTGGTCCTCCTCGCAGAGATACTTATCTACCAGCTCAAAAGATGAAAAGAGGTTTTACGCTTCTTGAGGTGCTTCTGACTATAAGCCTCATGGGGTTATTTTTTTGGTATACTTTCCTACACAGCTTTTATTCTTCTGCCAGAAACTCCTATGCACTTCTTGAGTTTGTGGAGCTCACAAGGGATGTGCTCCTGTCTTTTGGAACCTGCAGAGAAAGCTAACCGTGCAAGACAGTCTTTTTGTGTAAAGATGGCATTTTTATGGTCACCTCCTCGGGAGACTACTATCAGGGGCTGGTGAAGTGTGCCTATGTATACAAAGATGGCTGGCTTATCATTATGAGTTTCCCTACCCATACGGAGATCTCACCTTTTATGAGGAAGACAGGCTTTGGAGGTGTGCAAGTTTGGGGAGTTTTACTTCAGAGCCTTCTCCGGCTGGTCAGTATCTTGAAGAATTCAGGGGCATCCCCCAGTGGGTGGAGGTGAGCTTTGAGGGCAAAAGCCTAAGGATAGGTTTATAATACTTCTACCTATGCTTATGGTATATCCTCTCCTTTTGCTATCCTTTGTGGTTATTACCCTTGCCTACAGCCTTATGCAGGGAAGCCTACAGCTGAAGGTGCCGAAGCTGAGGAAGGAGGAGGTAAATACCTCGGGTCTCTTTGGCAAGTTTGTGAGCCTCTATCCAAGGGAGGAGGAAAAGGCGGAGGAAAAGGTTCCTGCGGTCAGGCTTATCGCCACTGCCACCGGCTCGCTGCGTATGGCACTGGCGGAGGTAGAGGGCAGTCCCAGAACCCTGAGGGTTGGCACGCAGGTTGGTGCTTACAGGGTGGAAAGCATAGATAGGAACTACCTTGTGCTTTCAAAGGGTGATAAGAGAGTGGCAATAGGCTTCAGGTTTACACCCGAGCCACCACCACAGATCCAGTCTCCTTCCCAGCCCTCACAGACACCCCAGGTTTCCAGAAACCTTCAGGCGAGCATATCAAGAGGCGAGTTGGAAAGGGTTACCGCAGACCCGGGCATCATGTTCCGACAGATAAGGCTTGTCCCTTTCCTGCAGGAGGGAAAGACCAGGGGCTTTCTCTTTGAGTGGGTGGAGCCAGGGAGCCTCTTTGAAAGGTCCGGCATAAAGCCGGGGGATGTGCTCCTTTCCATAAACAATCAGGATATAAGGAGCGGTGAGGATGCCTTCAGAATACTGCAGGTTCTCAGGAACGAAAGCAGTATAAGGTTAAACCTTCAAAGGGGTAATGAGCTCATAGAACTCTCTCTGAGGGTGGAATGATGAGAAAGGTTTTGGCACTTCTCTTGCTCATCTTCCTTTGCCTGCCTGCGGGGGCTCAGGAGGCGGAGGAACTCCAGAAGCAGGCTCAGGAGCAAAGAAGGACGGGAAAGGTGTTCCTCAACTTCAACAATGCGGACATAAGCCTTGTGGTAAAGTTCATGTCCGAGCTAACGGGCAAAAACATCGTCCTTGACCCCAATGTGAAGGGAAGCATTACCATAAGCTCCGCAAAGCCCGTAACTCTCTCCCAAGCCTGGGAACTCTTTGTTATGTCTTTGACCCTTCAGGGCTATGGAGTTGTGGAAGACAGAAACTTTGTTCGCATAGTGCCCATAGCTCAGGCTCTACCTCTGGCAGAGCCAAAAAAGCCCACAACGGGTGCGGACATAGTCATACACCTTTTCACCGCAGAAAACACCCAGACCGCTCAGCTCCAGCAGGCTATCCAGCCCTTCCTCTCACCCTTTGCCAAGATAAGCATACACCCCCAGTCCAACACCCTAATCATAGCGGACATAGCAAGAAACATAGAGAAGATAAAGGGTATACTGAAGGAGCTGGACTCTCCACAGAAGACCCTTAAGGTGAAGTTCTACAGCCTTCAAAGGGCAAAGGCGGAGAACGTGCTCCAGAGCGTGCAGGGTGTGATGAGTGCTCTCCAGCAGCAGACAGGAGCGCAGGGAATAGCCACAATAAGCAAGGATGCCAACGCCCTTATAGTGGTGGCTAAGGAAGATGTGCACGCGGTGGTGGAGGAAGTGATAAAAACAATAGACCAGTCTTCGCAGGTCACAGAAGACAGAAGCTTCTATGTTATCCCCCTTAAGTTCATATCCGCGGAGGAACTTCACAAAAGCCTTCAGAGCTTACTCACCGGCGTGGCACCGGTGGTGGCACAGCCCCAGTCAACACCCACCCAACCTCAGGATGCCCTGAGAGGTCTTGAAACACCCCTCCAGAGACCACCAGCACCCCAAAGGCAGCAGCCCCAACCCATACCACCCATACAGACAAAGGAGGGTCTGCGTATAGGCTTTGATAGGGGCACCAACTCGGTTCTTGTGTATGCCACACCGCAGGAATTTGAGGGGTTAAAAGCCCTCATAGAAAAACTTGATGTAAGGAAGAGACAGGTGCTCATAGCGGCTTCGGTGGTGGAGATGTCCACCAGCAGAGCTCTTGACATAGGTGTAAGATGGCAGGCTATAGGTTCAAGGGGTGGTGCGGGTTTTGGTGTGGGTAGCCTTCAAGACCTTTACAGCTCTCTACTTTCGGGCAACTTTGTGCTTGGTTTTCTTAACAATGTGGGTAGGACCATAACCATAGGAGGGACACAGCTCTTCTTTCCGGACCTGGTGTTACTCTTTTCACTTCTTGAAAAGGGCACAGGTTTTAACCTCATATCCAACCCCAAGGTGCTGACCCTTGACAACCAGACCGCGGAGATAAAGGTGGGTCAGGTTGTGCCCTTCGCCTCCGGTGTAAAGTTTGATGTGAACGGACAGCCGGTGATAACCTACGACTATAAGGAGGTGGGTCTTAACCTGAAGATAACCCCAACGGTGGCTGAGAACAACCTCAGACTTGTGATAAACCTGCAGGTGCAGGAAATAGTGGACTTTATAAGACCTCAGGTAGGACAGCTCAGTTACGCGGTGCCAGTTACCTCAAACAGACAGGTCAATTCTGATGTGGTGATGGAAAAGGGGCAAACTGTAATCATAGGAGGACTTGTAAGCACCAGAAGCATAAACAGTGAAGAGGGCGTGCCCGGTATAAAGGAGGTTCCTCTGTTGGGAAGGCTCTTTAGGAGAGATTCCAGGACCGAGGACAAGGTTTCTCTCTTTATCTTCTTAACACCCTACGTGGTGGAAAACCCGGAAGAGCTAAGTAAGATAACTCAGGAGCATCAAAAGCTCGCAGAGGAGCTAAGAAAACTGATGGAAACCCAGAGGAAGGATGAAAAGACCAAACCTTAAACCCCTCCTTTTTTACCTATCGGTGGTGTTTATAGCCCTTTTGCTATTGCTTTTTTTAACCTTTCCAAAATTTCTTTTCCTTGACAGAAAGCTTTCGGAAGCCGGTCTTTATCTTGTGGCAGACAGGGTGGAAGAGGGTTTAACAGGGGTTTCTCTTACCAATGTGAAGCTATACGACCAGCATTCAAGGCTTATTGGTTTTGACAGGCTCGGGATTTCTCTGGGCTTTTTAAAGCTAAGGGTTTTTGGTTTATGTGAGGGTAAAAACCTTTACATGGAGCTCTCTCCCTGGTCCAAGAGGCTTGAAACTGAGTCCTTTACCTGCCTCTCGGGTGTTGACAGTCTGTCCGCCGACCTTCTGGTGAAGGATGGTATCTATGGAAAGGTCAGTATGAAGGGGCTGAGGCTTCAGGATATGAAGCTGGAGGAACTCTCTCTTGAACTTAGGGGTAGGGTCTTTAGGGCAAGGGCAAAGCTGATGGGTTTTGAGCTGGTGGGCGACGGACAGGTGGTCTTTAAAACCTCAGACCCCCTGAGGTCTGGCATAAACGGGCAGGTCTCAGGAGGTGGGATGAGGTTTGTCCTCTCCGGCACTCTGGAAAGACCCCAGCT
>JBCNVH010000042.1:0-3246 GCA_039630295.1 Aquificaceae bacterium
TGTCCCTGTCACCCCACATCCTCTTCACATTACCAAACAACTGCTCCACCTTATACCTGTTGCCACGGTATATCTTTTGAAGTTTTGCAGAGGTTTAGCGAACTACTGTCAAACATTCACAAAGTCCTTGACGATCAAAGGCTTGAAAAAAGCCATCCTGAGAAAGTCTCAATAAGGCTATGACTTTTACAGAAACTTTGTCAATCATGGACCTGGAAGGGTTCAAGGGATAAGGTTGATAGGAACAGGCTCAATCCATGCAAAACTTTAGTAGTTTATTACTAAGTGCTTGTAATGGTGTTGTGTAATGAGAATGGTGTAATGGACGATGTGTGGTATATCTGGGGTAGTATGCATGAGAGTAAGGCGTATAGGATAAGGGAGGCAAGGAGTAAGTGGTTTGGAGAGTTAGCGGAAGGGCACGAGGTTTATGGAGATAGAGCTTATGAGTATGTGGGAGGTGTGAAAGCGTGTAGCAGAAAGGATGAGAAAGGTATGAGGCAGGTGGTGGAGGGTGTGATAGGTGCGATATAGAGTTTTAATGCTGCGAGGAGATGGCGTAGAGGTATCATGCTTCCGTGCTATCTGGACGCCTACTCTATTGCTTACAGTTTCTTCAGGAGGATTAAGATGGGTTACTTTAGCCCGACGCATGGGTATAATATAAACCCTTATGAGGCTGGGTGTAAACATAGACCACGTGGCAACCCTCCGGCAGGCAAGAAGAACCTTTGAACCTAGCCCCCTCTTTGCAGCCCTTATAGCCCAGCAGGCGGGGGCGCACCAGATAACCCTGCACCTGAGGGAAGACAGAAGACACATTCAGGAAGAAGACCTGGAGCTAATAAAGAGGTCGGTTCATGTGCCCATAAACCTCGAGATGGCACCAAGAGAGGAGATGAAGGATATAGCCCTGAGGGTTAAACCCAACAGGGTAACCCTCGTGCCAGAGAGAAGGGAAGAGGTTACCACCGAGGGGGGTCTTGATGTGGTGGAAATGAAAGAACACCTCAAGGAATACCTCAAAGGCTTCAGAGAAGCGGGCATAGAGGTTTCTCTCTTTATAGAGGCGGAGAGGGCGCAGGTAGAGGCAAGTAAGGAGGTGGGGGCGGATGCAGTGGAACTCCATACAGGTGCCTACGCAAACCTCTTCAACGCCCATCTTATAGAAGAAGCGAAAAAGGAACTTCTCAGGCTCAAACAGGCGGGTCAAAGGGCGAGGTCTCTGGGGCTGAGGGTTTACGCAGGTCATGGACTTACCTACAAGAACACACCCTTGCTTGTTGAGGTTCTCAAGGATGTGGTGGAGGAGTTAAACGTGGGTCATTCCATTGTGTCAAATGCCCTTCTGTGGGGTATGGAAAGGGCAGTTGAGGAATTCTTGAACCTTCTCCTTTAGTAAACTATATTTAAAGACATGGAGAGGAAAGAGAAAAGGGAGCAGGAAAGCCTTGAAGAGCAGGTGGAAGAGCTAAGGAGAGAAACCTTTAAGCTTTTGGAGCTCTTCCTGCCACCGAGAGAGGTCAGGAAGGAGGTTCTTAAAAACCTTTACACTATAGAGCTTTCTTTCTGGAAGATAGTAAAGACCCTCGTGGATTATGAAGTTGGTAAGCTGGAGCGAAGGCTGAAGGGGGGTAAAGCGAGAGAGAAGGTGGAGAAAATAGAAGTGGAGTAAAATGTTCCCGTGTTGAGAGACATAGGTTTGATTTTTCTCGGATACAGGGTTTTGCTCTTTTCCTTCTTTCTTGCCCTCTCTATCGACAAGGAAGCTACCCAGAAGGCTCTTCTTGTGGTTCCCTCCGTGCTCTACCTATCTCTCGGCATATATGTTTTTCTCTATCCGGGACGCCTCCGGCTTTTCAAAAATTACGGAGACCTGCTCTTTTTACCCCTTCTTGTCTTCCTGTCAGGTCAGAAGGAGGCTCTCCTTGCCCTCCTGCCACCCCTTGCTCTGTATACCAGCAGAAGGGTTTTTAAAGGCATGCTCTTTCTCTGGCTGTCTGCAGGTTTTGGTTTCTACTATTACGGTAATGTAGGCTTCTCCTGCTTCCCGGGCCTGGCCGTTTTCTTTCCTCTCTCCATCCTCAGCCTGGTGGAAGCTCAGAAGCAGAGGTTTTACATAAGAAACCTGAGGAAAGCCCACTCGGAACTACTCTCCGACTACAGCAGGCTTGAAAAGAGCATGAAAGACCTTTCCTTTGCCAGCAACCTGCTTGAAAGGCTTCAGAAGATTAACAGCCTTGAGGATTACCTCAGAGCTCTGAAGGAGGAGTTTGGTCTCAGGTCCGTAAGTATAGCACCCTTGCGGGAAAGTTCCCCAGAAGAGCCCGTGCTTGACAGGGTTAACCTCAGTTTGCATGTGCCCGTCAGGCTTGAGCGGGGCGAGGTGTATGTGACCTTCCACCTTAAGAGCCCGATGGAGCTTTACGATAAAGAGCTCTTAAAAAACCTTGAAAAGGCTGGAAAGCTCATAAATTTATTCCTTGAGGGCTTTGAGGAAAAACCTCAGGTCAAGGTTATAGCGGTGTGAGGTGAAAGGATGAAGACGCTGGAGGAAGTAAAAGAAGAGCTCCTGGACCTTACGGGGCTTATGTGTCCTTTGCCTGTTGTTCTCACCTCAGAGAAGATGAAAAAGTTAAAGGAGGGACAGCTCCTTACCGTCCTCTCCACAGACCCCGGATTTGAAAGAGACATATACAACTGGTGCCTTCAGACGGGCAACGAGCTTTTAAGCCTCAGAAAGGAAGGGAACAAGGTGGTGGCAGTTCTCAGAAAAAGGTCAGAAGCCATAGAACCAAGCCTATGGCACTGGGTTAAGTTCCACTCACTGGGTGTAAAACTCCATCTTAGGCACTTCTTGATGCAGATAAACCCCTTTGTGAAAAAGCCAGACCACTTTATCACCTTCTTAGCCCTGTCGGAGGGCACAAGGGCGGAGAAACATCTTGGAGGAAGGGCAAAGCTGATACCCATACCTGACGAGATAGACCCCAGGTGTGGTGTGGTCCTGGCGGTGCATGGATACCAGAAGGCTAAGGACATCTATGAAGAGCTCCGGAAGGAGGGCTTTGGCGTGGAAGCCATATACAGGAAGGAAGGCAAGGAATACAGGAGGGTTTATCCATAGGAGTTCTGGAGGAAATCCTTGAAAACAAGAAAAAGGAAATAGACACATCAAGGGATTATCTGAAAAGACTTGAGGAGATGGCTTCAGAGAGGAAAAAGCTATACCCTCTGGAAAGTGTT
>JBCNVH010000043.1:0-9945 GCA_039630295.1 Aquificaceae bacterium
CCCTTTCCTTCAGGTATTCGAGCAGGGCTATGCCCAGGGCTGAACCCTCCACTGGGTCCGTGCCAGCCCCCAACTCGTCAAGGAGCACCAGGGTTCGCTCGTCCACCTGGGGTAAGAAGTCCGCCATGTTGGTCATGTGGGCGGAGAAGGTGGAAAGGCTCTGTTCTATGCTCTGCTCGTCCCCTATGTCCACATAGACCTTTTCAAAGATGGGCAGGGTAGCCTCTTCCACTGGTATGGGTATACACGACTGGAACATGAGACTGCAAAGCCCAAGAGTTTTAAGCGCCACCGTCTTACCACCCGTGTTAGGTCCCGTAAGCAGGAGACCCTTCCTACCCTTGATTACTATGTCCACCCGCACCGTATCGTCCTTTAGAAAGAGAAGAAGGGGATGCCTGACGCCCAAGAGCTCCACATGGTCGCCTATTTTAGGAAGCCTTCCACCGCATTCCTCTGCAAACTTTCCTACAGCCCAGAGAGCGTCTATCCTTACCAGCGTTCTGAAAGCCTCAAGTAGTTTTCCCGACTGCTCGCCAATGAGAGAGGCGAGCTTTCTTAATATCCTTCTTACCTCTTCCTCCTCCTCTTCTCTCAGTGCCACCAGCCTGTTGTTGAGCTCTATGGCACTCTGGGGCTCCACATAGGTGGTAAAGCCGGAGGAGGAAGTGCCATGCACCACGCCCACTATTTTCCTCACTTCGGAGGTCTTCACCGGTAGAACATACCTGCCGTTCTTGTAAGCCACAAACTTGTCAGAAAAGACCTTGTCCGCATCCGGCCTTGAGAAAACAGCTTCAAGCCTTTTTAACACCTCCTTCTCCGTTTCTCTTATTCTGTTCCTTATGTCTTTCAGCTCTTCGCTGGCCGAGTCTTTTACAAAACCCCTTGGGTCTATGACGGACTCGATGGCGTTCTCAAGAAAGTTAAAGAGGTAGAGGCTTTTTGTAAGCTGGGCAAGACTTCTGTAACTCTGCACCATCTCCCCGAGAGACTTCCTGAGCTCCCTTATAAGCCTTATGACCTTCAGGAGTGTGAGAGCTTCCTCCACCGCTATCACAAAGTCCCTTATTGATGTCCTTTTTATAAGCTCCTCCACATCTTCGAAAGGGTAAAGGGTTATCCTCTCTGAAACCTTCGTAAAGTCTTCAAGAAGCTGAAGGTTTTCTTCCAGCCTCTGCCTGTCAGTTATCGGTCTTAGGGTCTCTATGAACCTCTCCGTTGCCTTTGAATGGGCATGCCCTTTTATCCTGTCCAGAACTTGAAAGAACTCAAGCTTTATAAGGTCCCTCTCTCTCATCTGAGAATATTCTAATAGCTTTCCTCTCTCCAGAACTCTTGCCTGAACCTGACTACCCTGTTTCTACCCATCTCCTTGGCTTTGTATAGGGCAACATCCGCAAACTTTATGCACTGCCATATCTTATCGCCGTCCACGGGAAACTCGGACACACCCACACTCACCGTCTTTTTAAGAACCACACCCGGAGCCTCTATGGTGTGGTTTTCCACCGCTTTTCTTATCTTCTCTGCCAGCTCCTCCGATTTTCCAGCCTGCACGTCCACCAGTAGCACCATAAACTCCTCACCCCCATATCTTACCACTATGTCCGCCTCCCTTACCGACTTCAGAAGCAGGTTTGCCACCTCTTTCAAAACCTTGTCACCCACATCGTGCCCGTAGGCGTCGTTTACCTGTTTAAAGTAGTCCACATCAACCATGAGTATGCCCAGGATTGTTCCCCTTCTTTTCGTCTGAGCGGCAATCTTGTCTATGGCTTCCTCAAGAAATCTTCTGTTATAAAGACCGGTAAGCTGGTCTTTGAGAGATTGTTCTCTGAGTATGTCCATGTAGGTCCTCGCCTCAAGGACGGGGGCTGCTTCGTTGAGATAGCCTCTTATGTAAGGTATGATAAGGTTTATAAAGGGCTCCATCTCCGGTTCGTATACCACCTGCATCACATTCCCCACCACACCACCCACATAGACAGGTATACAGTAGTAATGCAGCTTTCCTTTTCTACAGGCTTCGTTGTCCGCAAAGTTTGGGCAGACGCAGGGGAACTCTCTTGAGTCCACATCCGCGCCGGTCCTTTTTGCTCTGCATTCCTCCGCATTATCAAATATTACAGGGTTACACCACCTGTCGGGACCCCTTACAAACACCGTGGTTACTCTGTTTTTAACCGGGTCCACTTCATAAAGAGAAAACATATCAAGGCTCATGTAATCCTCAAAGACTTCCCGGAGCCTTTCATAAATCTCCTCTCTTTTTTTGTCCTTCTCTATCACCCTTTTAAACTTGTAGATGTTGAGTAGCTCATCCACGATTTTTGAAGTATCTGAAAGCACATCTCCTGTCTTAAGAACGCCGTATCCTATCATCGCCCTTACCTTGTCCTCTATGGATGTGAGTGTCTGTCGGAGGCTGGAAAAAGACTGTTTTAGTGTCTCTCTGAGAAGACTTGCCTCATAACCCGGGTCTGTCTTTATGTCATAGTTAAAAGAGCCCTGAGTGGCGGATTTCATAACATCCACCAGTTCTTTTATAAAGTCGCTTATCCTCGTTATGAATAAAGAAAGGAAGAGAGAAACACCCCCTATGGAAAGCAGGAATAGGAGTGAAAGCAGAGAAAAAACCTTTACAGACTCAGCCTTTACATGAGAAAGGTCCATTGTTAAGGTGATAGCTCCGAGGGTTTCTCCCGGCTCCGCCTTATGACACTGAAGGCAGTCTATACCCTTTAGAGGAACCGCCCTGTAAGGTATAACTACCCGGTATTTTACACCCTCTAAGGATTCATACAGACGGGCTTCCTCCTTACCAGTAGAGAGAACCGCCCTTTCAAGCTCATCCATCGGCACCTCAAACCGCCTCCCACTGCCAAACTGCCTTACCACGCTATCCCCCCTTATAACTCTTATCTCCTCTACACCCTTGATTTCTCTTATTCTGGTAAGAAACTCATCTCTCCTTTCCATAACACCCATTACCATGTAAGAGGTAAGGGTGTCTCTTACAAGTTCGGAGATTATACGGGCCCTCTCCTTTGATTCCTCAATCGCTCGGGACCTGAAGGTGTAGAGGGTAGTGACAAGCACCACGAAGAAAACTAACAGCATGGTGAGGAGAAATCTGAAAAGCACTGCTTTCTTCATGACCCCTGTTGATAATTATACTGTGAGAGAAAGGGTTAAGCCCTTTCGGATAGCAGGATGCAGGCGCACCTCTGAAGTCTGTCCTGACTTTTATCATATTGCAAATTATTATTAATAACATATAATATTCAATAACAAAATTTCAAAGGAGGTAGAAGATGGAGATGTTAAGAGTTGGACAGAAGGTGCCAAACTTTGAGATGGAGGTCTACGACCCAAAAACCCTTTCTTTTGCCAAAGTTTCTCTGGAAGACCTTCTCAGAGAACGCAAGTGGGTGGTGCTTTTTTTCTATCCGGCGGACTTTACCTTTGTGTGTCCCACCGAGCTTGCGGACCTGGCGGAGCATTACGAAGAGTTGCATAGTATGGGTGTGGAAGTTATATCTGTCTCTACCGACACGAAATACACCCATCTGGCTTGGCAGAGAACGGAGAAGCTATTAGAAGATGTAAGGTATCTGATGGGTGCGGACCCCACGGGCAAGGTTTCCAGGCTCTTCGGGGTTTACGATGAGAACACGGGTCTGGCTCTCAGAGGAACCTTTATCATAAACCCGGAGGGTATACTGGTTGGTTCTGAGGTGAACTTCTACAATGTGGGCAGAAACGCAGAGGAGCTCCTGCGTAAGATGAAGGCAAACGCCTACCTGATGAGCCATCCGGATGAAGCTTGCCCCGCCAGATGGAAGGAGGGTGAGAAAACCCTTAAGCCTTCTCAAGAACTGGTGGGTAAGGTCTACGAAGCTCTGCAGGGTTGAACTCCTCCCCTGCAGGGGGATATATTTTTACAGACTGGAGGTAAAGGATGGAGCTGACATTGGATTTCCATACGGACAAGGTTTACGACGTGGTCATAATAGGTGGGGGACCTGCAGGTGCTTCCGCAGCCATATACACCTCAAGGGCAGGACTCTCTACCCTTGTGCTCTACAGAGCTGAGGCGGATGGTGCCCTTGGTGTAACCCAGCAGATAGAGAACTATCCGGGTATAAGAGGTCCCTTGTCCGGTTATGAGCTTTTAAAGCTCATAAGGGAACATGCAAAGGCTTTTGGAGCTGAGTTCGTCAGGGGTAAGGTTATAGCCACCGACCTTTTGGAAGATATCAAGAGGGTTTACACCATAGATGGGAGAGAATTTAAAGGAAGGGCGGTTATAGTGGCTTCGGGTGCTATGGAGAGAACAAACAAATACAAGGGTGAGGAGGAGTTTCTTGGTAAGGGCGTCTCTTACTGTGGTGTGTGTGATGCGGCCTTTTTCAAGGAAAGACCTGTCGCCGTAATAGGTGAGGACGACTACGCCCTTGAGGAGACGGAGTTTATAGCCAGGTTTGCCAGCAAAATATACCTCGTAGTGCCCTCAAGCAGGATAAAAGCACCTCAGGAAATAATAGCGGAGGTGCAGTTTAACCCTAAGGTGGAAATACTCCTGCACCACAGGGTTGTGGAGATAATTGGGAGCTCTCTGGTAGAGGGTCTGTGGGTTCAGAGCGTAGGAACAAAGGAAAAGAAGCTTCTTCAGGTGGATGGAGTTTTTATCTTCCTGGGTGGAAACAAGCCCTCTGTGGATTTTCTAATGAACCAGGTGGAGATGACAGGCGAGCACTGCATATTGGTAAATGAGGAAATGATGACCTCTGTGCCGGGTGTGTTTGCCTGTGGTGATGTGCTCTGTAACAACATAAAGCAGGCGGTTATAGCGGCTGCGGATGGCGTAAAGGCAGCTCTTGCGGTGGATAAATACCTGAACAAAAAGGCGAAGATTACCGCCCAATGGTAAAGAGGGTTTATACTATTACTTCTCTATGGTTGCTTTGGAAAGCATAAAGGAAAGGATACTTTCTTACCTTGACCCGGAGGTCAGAGAAGTTTTTGACATAGGTTATTATCTGATTAGCTCGGGGGGGAAAGGTGTAAGACCACTTATTACTCTGATGGTCTGTGAAGCTCTGGGTGGAGACCCGGAAAGGGTCCTGCCCCTTGCGGTGGGCATAGAGTATGTTCATATAGCTTCCTTACTACACGACGATGTGGTGGACGGGGCTCAGACAAGAAGGGGAAAAAGGAGCGCCAATCTTATATTTGGTAATCAAGCCTGTGTCCTCACAGGAGACTACATGTATGCAAAAGCCCTTTCCCTTTATGCGGAGTATGGGAACCTCCAGAGCGTGCAGGTCCTGAGCGATGCGGTCATGAAGATGTCTCAGGGACAGCTCCTTGAGCTAAAAAGCCTTGGAAAGCTGATTGATGAGGAAACCTATCTGAAGATAATAGACTACAAGACAGGGGCTCTTTTTGGAGCCTGTATGGCTGTGGGAGCTCTTATGGCGGGCAGAGAAGACTACTGGCAGTTTTACCGAATGGGGATGCTGGCAGGTAGAGCCTTCCAGCTTGTGGATGACGCCTTAGACTATTACGCGGATGAGCAAAAGCTTGGCAAGCCTGTGGGCTCGGACCTGGCGGAGGGCAAATGCACCTATCCCCTGCTCTCCGTATTAAACAGGATGGAAGAGAAAGAGAAAGAGCTCTTCTACAGTGGTGAAAGAGAAAATCTCAGAAGGCTGGTGGTGGAGCTTGGTGGTGTGGAAAGAACAAGGAAAAAAGCGGAGAAAGAGCTGAAAGGGGTGATGGACTTCTTAGAAACCTTTGAAAAGGCTGGAAACCTTAGGGACACCCTGCTTAAGCTCGTATACAGAGATAGTTAGCTTCCGTAACTCTCTTTGAATTTTTTCAGGTTTAGAAGGGCGGTGGCTATGCCGTTTCTGCGCTCCTCACCCTCCTTTATCAGATGGTTGAGTATAGCAAGACATTCCTGCGCCGTGTTTAGGTCAAGTTTCTCAATATCCTCCGGATCTACCGAACTTAATCTCTCCAGAAGCCTGTCCCAGTCACCCTGCTGTAAGTAAAGCTGACACTCAAGCAGTAATCGCTTCAGGTCTTCCATAGATTTTCTTTTCTACCTCTTCCCAGCTTTCTTTCAGCTCGGAGAGTATCTTTACCATCCTGCGCAAAGTCTGGGGCTCGTCACCCTTAACAGTTATCCTTGTGAGTTCGCTCAGCAAAGCCTGATATATCTCGTGAAGGTTCTTAGCTATCTCACCCCCTTCTTCCATATTTAGGGTCGTGTCCAGCACTATGAGTATCTCGGAAGCCTTGCCCATAGCCTCGTATTTTCTCTTGAGGACTTCATGGTCTTCTGCAGAAGAAGGTTCCATAAGCTCTATAGCTTCTCCCAGAAGAAGTATAGCCTTCTCGTAGAGGAGTATTACCTGCCTGACCGGGTTGGCGGTAAGCACCATATTTTCAAAGTAAGAGCTATACATTTTGCCCTCCTTTTACAGTTTCTCTACCACCCTTGTCTACAATCTTGCCCGGGTCGCTACCCACAGAAGTGGCTATTTCATGCAATTTTTTTGCTATTTCTCCACCATCTCTCTCATTAAAGATTAGCTCAAGAGCTGTATACATAACTTTGTCAGAAATCTCGTATTTTTTCCTGTGGTCAGCTGGCTCTTCCGAGCCTCTTTTCATAGTAATGATATGTTTTATGGGTCTGGAGGACGGCACCATCTTTTCAGTGTTCTTGCAGTTCATGTCTTACTTCCCTTTTGTGTTTCTGAAAGGCTCACCATAAAAGCCTGAAGCCTTGCCATTATTTCCTGAGCCCTACTCATAAACGCCTCCACCTTGGCATATTCCAGCCTGAGCCTTTCCTCTTCTCTGACTATCTGTTTACTGAGTTGAGATATCCTGTCGTTTATACTGTTTAACCTTACCTCGTAGTCACTGACAAACTTGCTGATGCTCGTATAGGTATTCTGCGCATACTGACCCATGCTTTCTTTTATATCCAAGAGCAAGCTCTTTAGAGTTTCTCTGTCTGAAGAGTAGAGGGCGTTGACCGCACCAGTATTGAGCTCGAGAGTGCCATCTTCCTTCAGGTTTACCAGGTCATATCTAAAAAGTCCTTCCAGGTTTCTGGAAAGTGTGGATTTTATGCCCGTTATCGTATAATCACCCTGAAAGGGAGCATCCTTTGCGGTCAACCTGTTAACATCAAATACCACTTCGTTGTATCTTTTCACAAATTCGCTTAGCGCAGAGCTAACCTTTGAGCTGTCCGCAGTTACACTTACGGTAGCTTCTCCAACCCTTTTCACTGTCAGATTAAGACCCGAAATTAGGTTTTCAAAGGTATTTGAAGGGCTCACCACCAAAGAGGCACTATCACCCACCCTTATTTTTGCGTTCTTCGCATACTGAAGAGGTGCGGCATAGTCCAAACCCCAGACACCGCCTATGTTCATGGCGGAGTCTTCAGATATCACATAGGTGTTTGTGTTAGGGTCTGTTTCCAGTCTGGATGCCCTTTCCTCTCTCTCCGCAAGCATAAGCCTGTATCCACTGCCATCAAAGTATACGCTCGCCTGTATGTGCTCCCCTGCCACCTGATTTATCCTGTCTGCTAAATCTGACAGTTTCCCCGTCCCAGCGTTTATGTTGTATAACTGATAATCTCCGTAGTCTTTAGCGAACCTGAGGGTAAAGCTGTTCCAACTTATATTTGAATTAAGGTCTGTGGTGGAAAACCTTGAGAGCATAACTTCCTTCCGGGACAGCTGGTCTACTGTTATTCTTAGGTTTACATCGGGTGTATCGTCGGAGGCGGTTGCGGTGAGGACAGTCTCATCGGAGGAGAGAGCTCTTTTACCTCTTAGCACTCCCTCCGGGTCAAGGCTATTCAAGAAGGAGGAAAAAGCACTCAGACTCTGAGAGAACTTATTCAATGCGGACTGCAGCTGCTGGACACGCGTTGCCTCCTGAGATAGCCTCTGTATAGGGATGGACTTAATCTTTATCAACTGGTCCACTATTGAGCCCCAATCAAATTTACCCGTAAGGTTGTTAAAGTATACTTCCCCAGCCAAGATTTATACCTCCTTTTGCAACAGAACACCCAGCATTTGGTCAATCCTTTTCATAAGTTCCAGTAGATATTCGGGTGGTATCTGTCTTATTATGCGGTTTGTATCCTTTTCTATAATCTTTGCCACAGGTATTTCAAGCTCTCTATCTATATCTATCCGAAGATATTTACTCAGCATATCAAACTTTCTCTTTATCTCTTCCATGAGTTTCTGGAGTTCCTCTGAGCCTGCCCTTTTGCCTTCACTTGTATTACCATCAGTGTCAAATACACCGGCATACATTTTGTCTTTGTGCAGTTTCTGAAGATTAAGCTTTTCAGTCAAACCAATATAACCCGGGTCCAGGTTCATATCCAGCCTGAAGTCTGTGTTGCCTATCCTCATGGCTTATGCCTTCTCTGGGGGTGGACCACCACCCCCATAAATTTATTACCTGAGAAGCTGAAGGACAAGCTGTGGTAGCTGGTTAGCCTGAGCGAGCATTGCCATAGAGGACTGCATCTTTATCTGCAGTTTGACAAAATTGGTCATCTCCTCCGCATAGTCAGTGTTGCGTATCACATTCTCCGCCTCTCTGGTGTTATCAAGGGCTACCTTCTGAGAGTCATAGATGGACTGAAGGTTGTTCATCACCGCACCTATCTGGGCACGGACTGTGTCCACCCTCTGGAGAGCTTTCTTTACGATAAGAGTAGCAATTTCTGCGTTCTGGTTATCCGAAACATTGATGGCGTAAAGGTTATTAAAGGTTGAGTTCAGAGTGGCGTCTGGACCAGTTGCACCCACTATGTCTATACCTGTTTCGTTAACCACGAAGCTGTCCACGCCGTATATTTGAAGCTCACCAACCCTCACGGCGTAAGCTCTTTGAGTATTCGCAAGGTTCGTTACATCTGAGGCACCCTGTAATAGCTGTGAAAAGTTGACACGCACGTTTCCCGTGGTCCCAGCGTCTGTTGTTACCTGAGCTTCTATTGCAATAGTCTCACCGTTGGTAGTTTCCAGCACGAGTCTGCCATTCTCGGCCCTTGCACTTACAGGGGTATTTGTGGCTGAGGCCTGGCTGTTTATCTGGGTCACAAGGTCTGCGAGCGTGGTGTTAACCGTGATGCCTGTTATTGAAAAGTTTGCAGCGGTTACGTCTCTTGCGCCCACGAAGAAGTGGAGAGATACTGTATCTCCTGCATCTCCTTGGACTACACCTGTGAAGGCCTGGGCTACGCTTCTATTTTTGGCTACTGCCTCTATACCGAAGGATTGTAGGGTTGGGTCTGCGTTGATGTTCCTTGCAGCCATAGCTGCGTCTACAAGAGCGGTCGCCACGTTTGTGGTGGCTGTGCCAAGAACCACCTGACCTGCTACTCGAAGAGATTCACCACTCGCTACGGCAAAGTTGTTATTATTTGTTTGTATGTTGGATATAGCTTGATTTGCAGCGCTTGTCACCACTCTACCGTTTCCGCTCACTATGTGAGCTCCCAGAGACTGAGCTCTGATGTCAGATATGTTTATCAGGACCGTCTGTCCATAGCGTGGACCGTAGTGGATGTATTTATTGGTAAAAGTCCCGTTGAGAAGCTTTATTCCGTTGTATTCGGTGTCGGTGCCTATCTTCTGTGTGGCATCCACCAGATTGTTTATCTCTCTCTGAAGGCTTGCCCTTGCGTTAGGATCGTTGATGTCGTTAGCCGCACGCACCGTCCTTTTGTAAATCTCGTTGAGCCTGTTAAATATCTGTCCTGCGGAGCTCTCCGCAATTCTCAGAGCGGAAAGACCCGTCTGTATGTTCCTGTTGCCCTCTTCCAGACCTGAACCCACCACCATAAGCTGGTCTGCGATGAAAAGACCTGCCGAGTCATCC
>JBCNVH010000044.1:0-3524 GCA_039630295.1 Aquificaceae bacterium
ACTTCCAAAGAGCTTGTAGCCGGAAATTGTGGCTCAGTGCGGAGATGTTCTTTCTTTGATAGGGAAGGTCTCACCCAGCTTGATAGCATAGTTGAAAAGTACGGGGAGCTCTCTGCATTAGGTTATGTTTTTCACTATAATATGATACCCTTCCTATGCAAGGCTTTTTGAGAAAGGGTTTCTACACTTCCTTAATTTCTCACCCGACGTATAAGCATAGGTAGAAGTATTATAAACCTATCCTTAGGCTTTTGCCCTCAAAGCTCACCTCCACCCACTGGGGGATGCCCCTGAATTCTTCAAGATACTGACCGCCTGAGAAGGCTCTGAAGTAAAACTCCCCAAACTTGCCCACCTTCAGAAGCCTGTCTTCCTCATAAAAGGTGAGGTCTCCGTAAGGGTAGGGAAACTCGTAGTAGTATAGCCAGCCATCTTTGTATACATAGGCACACTTCACCAGCCCCTGATAGTAGTCTCCCGAGGAGGTGACCATAAAAATGCCATCTTTACGCAAAAAGAGCTCTCTTGCACCGGTTAGCTTTCTCTGCAGGTTCCAGAAGAGCAGAACCTCCTCCCTTGTGAGCTCCACAGACTCAAGAAGTGCATAGGAGTTTCTGGCAGAAGAATAAAAGCTGTAGGAAAGTATACCAAAAAATAACCCCATGAGGCTTATAGTCAGAAGCACCTCAAGAAGCGTAAAACCCCTTTTCATCTTTTGAGCTGGTAGATAAGTATCTCTGCGGAGCCAAGCCTGTAAGATACCTCTTCAATCTCCGGATAGTCCTTCAGCCTTTTTCTCTCCTCTACCAGTCCATCCCTTTTGCCTTCTACCAGACGGTTGTTGAGTTCAAAAAGGTCCTCCTTCAAGCTTTGGGTGTAATAGTGGTCAAGCCTTGCCCTTGAGAGGACATCAAAAAGGGCGGAGAAGCCCACCGCAAGAAGGGTGATTGCCAGCATAAGCTCAAGGAGTGTAAAACCCTTACTTCCAGACATCTATATCGTCCTCCGTCCCCTCCTTTCCGTCAGGACCCATTGACCTGAGCTCAAAAGCTCTGTTCACACCTGGGGACATGTATATCAGGTCTCTGTCCCAGGCATCTTTGGGCAGTTTATCCATGTATTGCCTCCACCTCTGGGGCACGGGAGGGGTTGTGGGTCTTTCCACCAGAGCTCTTAGCCCTTGCTCGGTGGAAGGATAGAAGCCATTGTCCAGTTTATACTGCTCCAGCGCATCTTTCACCGCCTTGAGCTGAACCCTCGTTGCCTCCACCTTCGCCTCATCCACCCTGCCTGTTATTCGGGGAACCACTATGGCAGCCAATATGCCAAGTATGATAATCACCACAAGGAGCTCTATGAGCGTGAAGCCTCTTTCTCTCATGGACATATTATCCTACAAAAATTTCCAGTCAGTCAAGCATAACAGTTACCACAAACACCGAAAAATGGCAAAATATTAATCACAATGAGGGACAGGCTTGTAGAAAAGGCAAGAACTCTTCAGTCCGCCCTTCCCTACATAAGGGAGTTTTACGGAAAGACCTTTGTCATAAAATATGGTGGCTCCGCCATGACGGAGGAAAGCCTTAGAGAAAGCTTTGCCAGAGATGTGGTGCTTCTCAGGTATGTGGGTATAAAGGTGGTAGTCGTGCACGGTGGCGGACCCCAGATAAGCCAAACCCTTGAGAGGTTTGGCATAAAACCACACTTTGTGGGTGGTATGAGAAAAACGGACGAGGAGACGATGCATGTGGTGGAGATGGTGCTCTCGGGAGACATAAACAAGGACATAGTGGCGCTTATAAACACTCACAGCGGGCAAAAGGTCTACGCAGTTGGTCTTTCAGGAAGGGATGGACAGCTTATAAGGGCAAGGAAGTTAGACAAAACCGCCTACTTTACCGAGCTTGGGCTTGATGTGCCTGAGGAGGATATAGGGTATGTGGGTGAGGTAGAAGGGGTAAACATGGAGCTACTGCAGGTGCTCATGGACAGAGGCTACATACCGGTGATAGCACCGGTGGGCGTGGGAGAGGAGGGAGAGGCATACAACATAAACGCAGATTTGGTCGCTTCAGAGGTAGCGATGGCTCTCGGGGCGGAGAAGCTTATATTCCTGACGGACACGGAGGGCGTAAAGGATGGTGAAGGAAGGCTTATATCCTCTCTGGGCAGGGAGAGGGCGCTCGGTCTAATATCCGGGGGTGTGATAAGGGGGGGTATGTTGCCAAAGGTAAGGAGCGCACTGAAAGCCCTGCAGGCAGGTGTGGGTAAGGTGCACATTATAGACGGAAGGATTCCCCACTCTATCCTTTTGGAGGTCTTCACGGAGGAAGGTATAGGAACAGAGATAGTAAAATAAGTATATAAAGGCATTTTTATGTCTTATGTGAAGATAAGGAGCTCTGATGGAAAAGCTCTTGATAAGATGATATCCTTACAGGGGAAAAGCTGCGAAGGGAGGTCAAAAGATGAGAAGGATGTGCACAGCCCTGCTCCTATCTGCGGGTGTGGCTATCTCCACCCCAGTTTTTATGGATGGAGAGTATGCAAAGGCTCTCTGTGAGGCATGGAACAAAACACCCCAGCTTTCTGAACAGCTGGGCAAGAGCGAGAGCTGGATTGCGGTGCCCGAAAGAAAGCTATTCCTCTATAGGGAAGACTGCGGTGATACCAAACAGATACAGCTGACCATAAAAAACGAAGGGGGCAGAGCCCAGTGTGTTTACGGTGGTCCTGCAAGAGACAAAAGGGGAAAGGATGATTTTCTGATGTATGCGGAGACAAAAAGGTGGCTGGAGATGGGCAGGAAAGAATACGGACCGATGAGGGCTATGATGTTAAACAGGCTAAAGTTTGAGGGACCGAAGGGTGTTGCCATGAAGAACATGGGTCCCTTTGAAGCCTTCCTTGACATGGTGGACAACCCATCCCACGACGCGGGCAAGTGTCCTTAAAAAAAGACCTTCTCCAGCGTAAGCCCTTTTGCCTTTGCGGTGTAGGGGCACCTACCCCTACCCTCTAAATAATCCTTTACATCCTCGGGGTTAAGCCTGTGGAGCCCCACATGCAGCAGGCAACCCACCATCCGCCGGACCATATACCGCAGAAAGCTCCTCGCCCTGACCCTGAACTCTATAAGCTCGCCCTCCCTTCTCAGGCTTACATCTTCCACTTTAATAAAAGTGTTTTTCTCCCCTTCTACGCTTGCAAAGCCGGAGAAGTCGTGAATTCCAAGGAAAAGCTCAGATACGAGGCGCATCCTCTCGTAGTCTAACCTGTAGGGTAAGCGCCAGCTGAAGGGTTCCAGAAAGGGGTCTCTGGCGTTGGTGTTCATTATCCGGTAAAGGTATAACTTGCCCTTCACACCAAAACGAGCGTTGAAATCTTCCTGAAGCCAGACCCTTTTTAGTCCCACATCCTCAGGAAGCAGGGAGTTAAGAGCCTTTAAAATCTTCTCCGGCTCTATTAGCTTCTGCGCCTGAAAGTTTGCCACATACTCAAGGGCGTGGACGCCCGCATCG
>JBCNVH010000045.1:0-4948 GCA_039630295.1 Aquificaceae bacterium
AACCATGGAAATTCACATTCTTTTTTTGCATCTTGCCATAATTTTGTTTCTTGCTCGCATAATAGGGGACACTTTTGGAAGGCTCGGATTTCCGCCGGTGCTGGGTGAGATATTAGTGGGTATAATTTTAGGTCAGAGCGCCCTTGGTCTTATACAACCCAATGAAGTGCTTAAGCTCCTTGCGGAGATTGGTGTTATTCTGCTACTTTTTCATATAGGTCTTGAGGCGGACATAAACCAGCTCAAAAAAGTGGGTGTTCCCGCCTTTGTGGTTGCCTTTGTGGGTGCTTTTACACCCATGCTTTTTGGAGCTTTGCTGAGCTATTACCTGCTTGGTCTTCCTCTTAGTGTTTCTCTTTTTATAGGTGGCACTCTGACCGCAACCAGCATAGGAATAACCGTCAGAGTGCTGGATGACCTAGGAAAGATGAAAGAGAGGTTTGCCCAGATTGTGCTGGGTGCTGCGGTGCTGGATGATATCTTTGGTGTTATAGTTCTTGCGGGTCTCTATGAGTTTTCAAAAGAGGGAGTGGTGCATTTTGACGCTCTTACCATGCTGGTGCTTTACATAGCCAGCTTTTTCCTTTTCTCACCCATCCTTGCCCAGATATTAGCCAGAGTGATAAGCCTGCTTTCAAGGAAGCTTGGAACGGAGGACTTTGTACCACCCACTGTGGTAGGAATGGTCTTTCTTTTTGCCTATCTTGCTCACGAGGTAGGTTCTCCTGAAATACTTGGCGCTTTTACCGCAGGTCTTGCTCTTTCAAGACGCTTTGCCCTGCCCTTCGCCATGTTCCTAAGGACAGACGAGAAAATGGCTCACAAGGTAGAACACACCATTACGCCCCTTATGTGGGTAATGACACCTGTATTTTTCGTGTATGTGGGTCTTCAGCTAAACTTAAAGGCTATTGACTTTACCTCTTCTCGGTTTTGGCTTCTTTCCCTGCTCATACTTCTGGTAGCCATAATAAGCAAGGTTATGGCTGGCTTCTTCGTAAAGGGTTCAATCAGAGAAAAACTTCTTATAGGGTTTGGTATGCTTCCGCGTGGGGAGGTAGGTCTTATTTTTGCGGAGTTTGGAAGACACAGCGGTCTTTACGATGACATGTTGTATGCGGTTGTTATTTTTGTGGTGGCGGTCACCACACTCGTAGCACCCATTGCTCTCAAGGTGCTCGCAAAGGAATGAACGTAGAAGACTTTGATTATCACCTGCCAGAGGAGCTCGTAGCTCTGTATCCTGCACAGCCAAGACACATGGCAAGACTCATGGTTCTAAACAGAGAAGACAAAAGCATAAAACACGATGTGTTCTGGAACTTGCCTTTATACCTAAAAGAAGGCGACCTTCTGGTATTTAACAATTCCAAAGTCTTACCCGCAAGACTCTACGGAAAAAAGCCCACCGGTGGCAAGGTGGAGGTCCTTCTGACCGATTTTCTGAGCAAAGAAGAATGGTATGCCCTCATAGGAGGTAAAGGTATAAAAGAAGGACTAAAGATTGAAATAGCTCAGGACTTTTATGTAGAGGTTCTGGAGCATTTGGAGGGCGGAAGGTTCAAAGTAAGGCTCTTATCCCCTGAACCTCTGAAGTCTATAGACAGATACGGCAAAGTCCCTATACCGCCTTATTTAAAAAGAGAAGAAGAGCCAGTGGATAGAGTCTATTATCAGACGGTTTTTGCACAGGTGGAAGGCTCGGTGGCATCACCCACCGCAAGCCTTCACTTTTCTGAAGAACTCTTGGAAAGGCTTGAGGAACAGGGAATAAAAAGGGCTTTTATAACCTTGCATATTTCTTACGGCACTTTTAAGCCCGTAAAGGTGCAGGAAGTGGAGCTCCACAGAGTTGACCCGGAGTATGTAAAAGTGCCAGAGGAGACCATAAGGCTGATAGAGGAAACCAAAAGAGCAGGTAAGAAAGTGGTTGCGGTAGGAACTACCGTGGTAAGAGCTCTTGAGACCGCAGGCTTTAGACCCTTTGAGGGCTGGACGGAGCTCTACATATATCCGGGATACCACTTCAAGGTGGTGGATGCTCTGATTACAAACTTTCACCTTCCCAGGTCTTCTCTGCTTTTTCTGGTGTGCGCCTTTGGTGGAAGGGATTACATACTCAGAGCCTACCAGGAGGCTGTAAAAGAGGGATACAGGTTTTACAGTTATGGGGACGGTATGATAGTCTTTTAGAGGTTTATTCTTCCTTCCATCTTTTGTAGAGGCTATGTTCTATCCTGAGGCTGTCCAGCACCTTTCCCACGACGAAGTCCACCAGTTCCTGCAGGGTATGGGGTCTGTGATAAAAGCCAGGGCTGGCAGGCAGGACTATGGCACCCGCTCTTGAAACCTTTAACATGTTTTCAAGATGCACCTGTGAGTAGGGTGCTTCTCGCACCAGAAGGAGGAGGGGAACCCTTTCCTTCAGAGCTACCTCACCGACCCGATGTATAAGGTTCTGATTTGCGCCGTTGGCTATGTGGGCAAGGGTGCTCATAGAACAGGGAGCAATTACCACGCCTCTGTATTTTACGAGCCTCGAACCGCTTGCTATAGGACTGGCTATATCCTTCTCCGACACCTGGTTCACAGAGGGGAACTCTCTCAAGAAATCTTCTTTCCTCAAGCCCAATTCTTGCCTTATCACCACCCATCCTGAGGAAGAAACCACCAGGTCTATACTCAGGTTCATGGAGGTAAGCACCTGAAGAAGCCTGTAGCCGTATACCACACCGCTGGCACCGGTTATGCAAAGAACAACCTTTCCAGACATGCTAAAAATTGTAGAACCTTCTCCATGTAAAATATTCACGATGCAAAGCATACTGATAGCCAACAGGGGCGAGATAGCGGTAAGGGTAATAAGAACCTGCAGGGAAATGGGCATAAAAACGGTAGCCATATACTCGGAGGCGGATGCAAGCAGTATGCATGTGAAGCTCGCAGATAGAAGCATATGCATAGGACCCCCCGAACCTTCAAAGAGTTATCTGGACATACCCAAGGTTATGTCCGCGCTGGAGGTATCCAATGCGGAGGGTGTCCATCCGGGTTACGGTTTTCTCTCGGAGAACCCCAAGTTTGCGGAGATAGTAAGGGCAAGTGGAAAGGTTTTTATAGGTCCTTCACCCGAGACCCTTGAGCTTATAGGTGACAAGGTAAAAGCCAAGGAGGTGGCAAAGAAGGTAGGACTCCCTCTTGTGCCGGGTAGTGATGGACCGGTGGACTTTCAGAAAGCCCTTGAGATTGCCAGCAGGGTAGGTTATCCTGTGGTGATAAAGGCAGCCGCTGGAGGTGGAGGAAGGGGCATAAGGGTGGTAAACAACGACAGAGAACTTCGTGAAAAGCTCCCCCTTGCCATGCAGGAGGCGGAGGTAGCCTTTGGCGACGGAAGGCTCTATTTGGAAAAATATCTTATGAACCCCAAACACATAGAGTTTCAGGTGCTTGCGGACAGATACGGAAATGTCCTTACCCTTGGAGAGAGAGAGTGTTCTATACAGAGAAGGCACCAGAAACTCATAGAGGAATCACCGAGCTCCGTCCTTGGAGAAGAAAAGAGGAAGGAGATAGAAGAGCTGGTGGCGGACTTTTGCAGGGAGATAGGCTACGAGGGCGCGGGCACAGTAGAGTTTCTCATGGACCAGGAAGGAAACTTCTACTTTATGGAGATGAACGGACGCATACAGGTGGAGCATCCGGTTACCGAGATGGTTTACGGCATAGACCTGGTGGAATGGCAGATAAGGGTAGCCAGAGGAGAGAGGCTTGAGCTTAAAAAGCCTAAGAGAAGGGGCTACGCCATAGAGTGCAGGATAAACGCGGAGGACCCAAACACCTTTTTACCCTCAGCCGGAAAGGTTGAGGAGCTCTACCTTCCCGGTGGCTATGGCGTGAGGGTTGACACGCACCTCTACTGCGGATACACAGTCCCGCCCTTCTACGACTCTTTAATTGCCAAACTGATAGGCTGGGGTCTAACCCGTGAGGAGGCAATAGCAAGAACCCTCCGTGCCCTTGAAGAGTTTCGCCTCTCTGGCAAAGGTCTGAGGACAAACATAGACTTTCACAGAAGGGTATTATCCAGCAGAGAGTTCCATCAGGGAAAGCATCACATCAGGTTTGTGGAGGAGCTTATGCTTTGATGAGGGAAAGGTTGAAAAAGTTCCTCGGTAGCATGTTTTACCAGAAACGCGTGCCTTCTTCACTGGTCTTCTTCGGTAAAGAAGGCATAGGTAAGAGGGAGCTCGCCTTTGAACTTGCCACCTCTCTCCTCTGCCTCGAGGAGGCATACCCGCCCTGTGGCAAGTGTGAGTCCTGCAAACATATGGAAGATTTCAGGAAAAAGAAGCAGGAAGAGCTCTCCTACTACGGAGAGGACAGGAAGGGCAAGAGCGTTTTTCTCTATCTTCGCGGGAGCCATCCCGATTTTGTCTACCTCCTTCCAGAAAAGGCGGAGATAAAGATAGACCAGATAAGAGGTGTGAAGGACTTTGTTTACCTCAACCCAGCTCTCTCAAGGAGAAAGGTGGTTCTGGTTGAGCGGGCGGAGAGCATGAATGCCTATGCCCAGAACGCCCTTCTCAAGGTTCTTGAAGAACCGCCCCCAGACACCCACTTTCTTCTTGTGACAGGAAACCTTCAGAAGATACTACCCACCGTCAGGTCAAGGAGCTTTCTCCTTGAGGTTCCACCACTTACTCAGAAGGAGCTGAAGGAACTGACCGGTATCGAGGACCCCCTCATCCTTGAGCTGTCGGAGGGTAGTCTGGAGATGGCAAGGAGTTTGAAAGAAGACAGGGAGCTCCTGAACACCTTAAAGGTTTTAATGGAAGGACCTGTGCTCACCCTCTACAGGAAAGCCCTGGAGGTAGAAAAGTGGGAGCAGGAAAGGCAGTATCTCCTTCTGAAGCTCCTTCAGTCCCTTCTGCACAGGAAGTATGTTGAG
>JBCNVH010000046.1:0-4293 GCA_039630295.1 Aquificaceae bacterium
GGTTTTTTGAGACCTGTGAGTGGCTATTTCTCTGAAAAGACCCTTTCGTATATATGGTTTATGTTTCTGAGGAAGCCTGCCGGATTTATAATCTCTTCCAATTCTTCCCTGGCGAGCATCTTTTTAATCCTCTCATCCTGCAGAAGTGCTTCCTTGAAGTCTATGCCTTCCTGCCAGCTTTTCATAGCACACCTCTGAACCATATGGTAGGCTGTATCTCTTGGAACTCCCTTTTCCATCAGCCTCACCAAAACTCTTGAGGAAGCGTAAAGACCGTAGGAAAGCTCCATGTTTTTTTTCATATTTTCCTCGTAGACCACAAGACCCTCAAGGATTTGAAGGAAAAGCTGGAGCATGTAGTCAAGGGCTATGGTGGAGTCCGGAAGGATGACCCTTTCTGCGGAGGAGTGGGATATGTCTCTCTCGTGCCAGAGGGGGATGTTTTCAAGGGCTACCATGAGGTTTGCCCTTATGACCCTTGCAAGACCGCAGAGCCTCTCCGCGTGTATGGGGTTTTTTTTGTGAGGCATGGCGGAGGAGCCTCTCTGTCCCTCTGTAAAGGGCTCGGAGAGTTCCAGCACCTCCGTTCTCTGCAGATGTCTTATCTCTAATGCAAACCTCTCGAGAGCTGTGGCGGTTGAAGCAAGGGCAAACATGACCTGCGCATGCCTGTCCCTCGGCACTATCTGTGTGGAGACAGGTTCTGGCTTCAACCCCAGCTCCTCCAGAGCTATCCTTTCCACTTCAGGTTCAAGGTTTGAATAGGTGCCAACCGCTCCGGATAGCTTTCCATAGGATATGTTCTCAAGGGCTTCCTGCAGTCTTTCTCTGTTTCTTTTCATCTCCTGATGCCAGCTCAAAAACTTAAGACCAAGCGTTATGGGCTCCGCATGGACTCCATGGGTTCTCCCCATCATAAGGGTGTTTCTGTGAAGGAGGGCAAGCTTTTCAAGCTTTTCAATAACCCTGTCCACACCCTCTCTTATGAGCCTCAGGGACTCTCTTAACTGAAGAGCAAGGGCAGTGTCCACCACATCGGAAGAGGTAAGACCCATATGAAAGTAGTGGGAGTATTCGGGTATCTGCTCCCCTATGGCGGATACAAAGGCAAGCACATCGTGTTTATACTCTCTCTCATATTCCTCTATGCGACTTAAAACCTCTTCGTCCACACGGGTTCTCTCCTCAATGGCTTTCATCGCCTCTTCAGGAATTCTGCCAAGCTTATGCCATGCCCTGCAAACCGCCACCTCAACCATGAGCCAGAGCCTGAATTTGTTGAGGTCTGACCATACATGACCCATCTCCTTCCTTGTATACCTTTCAATCATCTCTCTCCTCCACCCTGAAAAGGGCTATGGATTTAAGGGGGTTTGTGGGGACCTTTGAGTAAAATCTGAACCATTCAATGGGTGCCAGCCTCCATATTCTGCGCCAGTTTTCTACCCACCTTTTTGTAAACTCCCAGGATGGTGTAATGGGACACCTGAGGGATATGGAAACTATCAGGTCTCCTCTCTCGTTGATTGAGGGCACTATGGGATAGCTCCTGCAGTCTATGGGGTGTTTTCCATGGATTCCACACCAGCCTTCTCTGTTAAAGGGGCAGTCTTCCTCTGGTGTTAAAAAGCCAATGCTGAAGCCGTTTACGCTTATCTCGGGGAAAAATCCACCGTTTAGCCTTCTTATGAGCTGGTTTTCACCGGGTAGTAAGACCACCGCTTCCTTCAACCTTTCGCAGGGCTTCAGCCTGCCACCTTTGGCACACAGAAAACAGTTTATCTCTGCACAGCCCAGTTCTATACCTTCCTCCGCATAAATCTCTTCCATAAGCTCCGAAAGCCTTATCCTTTGAGAAACCTCTTCCATACCCCTACCTCCCTCTCAGTATTTCAAAAGTGCTACTCGTGCCTATTCTCTGAGCACCAAGCTCCAGAAACTTTATGACCTGTTCGAGTGTCCTTATACCACCGGAAGCCTTCACCTTTAAACTTCCATCTGAGAGCTCCACAAGGAGCTTCACATCTTCCTCCGTAGCACCACCCGGACCGTAGCCCGTTGATGTTTTCACAAACTCTACACCCACATCTTTAAGGATCTGGATAGCAATCCTCTTTTCCTCTATGTTCAGGGAGGCGGTTTCTATGATGATTTTACGAACCGCCCCTTCTGTTTCCCTGGCTATGGCTTTAAGCTCCTCTTCCACATAGGAAATCATACCGCTTTTAAGAGCGGATAGGTTCATTACTACATCCAGCTCCTGCGCACCCTCTTCCATACTCTTTATACATTGTAGAACTTTCTGTTCTTTCTTATCAAGTCCGAAAGGAAAGGATACCACAGAACAAAGGGTGAGTTCGTTACCGGAGAGCTCTCTCGCTTTCCTTATCCAGAAGGGATTAAGACATACTCCATAAACCCCCAGCTCTATGCACTTTTTTATCTGCTGCTCAAGGTCTTTCAGAGTATGGTCTGGTCTGAGTATAGAGTGGTCTATAACCCTGGCTATATCCATGAAGTAATACCGTAAGTAAGGTCGTGGTATATGGAAAGAAGGGCTTTTGCCCCCTCCCCTGCAGCGGTTATTATCTGTTTTGCAAAGATGTTGGTGCAGTCGCCCGCTGCGTATATCCACCTTTCCGAGGTTCTGTTGTTGCAGTCTATGATTATCTCCTCTCTCTGAGTTGTAAGCACACCCAGAGACTTGGCAAGTTCTGAGTTTGGCTTTAACCCAACTTCCACAAAGACGCCCTCCACTTCTAAATCAAAGACCCTGTTCCTTTCCATATCTTCAAGCACAACAGAACTCACACCCCTTCCGTCGCCTTTTATCTCAAGAACTTTGTGTCTGAGAAAAGTTCTTACTTTCGGGTTTTGGAGGACTTTTTCCTTCAGAACCTCGTCCGCCTTAAAGTGGTCTGAGTGGTCCACAAGGTGTATTTCTCTCGCGTATTTCAGAAGCTGGTCTACAGCTTCAAAGCCCGAGTTGCCCCCGCCTACCACCATAACCCTCATGTCCTTAAAGAAGGGAGAGTCGCAGGTGTAGCAGTATGAAACACCCCTTCCCGTGTATTCCCTCTCTCCTGGGACACCCAGCCTTTTATGCTCAGCCCCAGTGCAGAAAAGGAGTGCCCTTGACGCATGTTCTTCTCCAGAGAGGGTTTTCACCACAAAACCTTCCTTAACTTTCCTAACCTCAACCACCTCATCGAGCAGGGGTTGCACATTCAGCTTTTCCATCTGCTCCATCATTCTCTGCACGAAGAGGATACCATCCACAAGGGCATAGCCAAGATAATTTTCTATCTCACCCGCCTTTATAACCTGCCCGCCAATGTCTTTGGTAATAAGCAAAAAGTCCATCCTTTTCCTCTGGGCGTATATACTGGCGGATATACCCGCAGGTCCGCCCCCTATTATGATAAGCTCTCGCATGTTTATTATTAATATAGGAAAAGGAGCTCGAAGCTAAAAGGACAATGGTGCGGGTGGAGGGAGTTGAACCCTCACGGGCGTAAGCCCACTGGATCCTGAGTCCAGCGCGTCTGCCAGTTCCGCCACACCCGCTCAGAGGTAATGTTGTAGTAAGTAGTAATTGTAATTGTAATTTCTCAAAAAATATGCAACACCCCCCATATCTGGAGTGCTTGCATATCAATAATTTTACGAATTTTTGAGAAACTCGTCAAGTGTCTCCATGCAAGTTTCTCAAAAAATATGCAACACCCTGACCCCTACCAGTAGCTCCAGCTGTCCTGATCCTCTCTGTAGCCCTGCCCTGCTTTGTATACCTTCAGGCTATAGCCGTAGTTTATCTCACAGGCACTCTTCCACTGCCTGCACCCGCTCGGGGTCATCCATACACAGACTTCTTTGCGTTTGCATTCTTTTTTGCAATCTTCGTGCGCGCATGAGTTAGCTCTTCTTACACTCTTTGTATACCAGTGTTCCTCCGTTGTATGCCTGATATACCTGCCACAGTCTACAAGCTCTTTTTAGCTCCAAGCCTGTCAGATAGGCAAGTGCATAAAAGTGGTCTGAAGAGTAGGGCTTGTCATAGTCTGGAAACAAAGGTCTTAGCAAGTGGTCTAAAAACTTCGGCGTTATCTGCGCGTATCCTACAGAGCCATGTCCATCAAGGCTTTTTAGCCACCTGCAGTTTGTCTCGGTTTTCATCAGTCCCAAGCCATACCACCATGGATAGTCTTTGGCTATGACTTCTGTGTGTGCTTTCTTTGTTATGTCTTTGAGTTTCGGGCAGTTATCCGAAGCTAAAGACAATAGCGGTATAGA
>JBCNVH010000047.1:0-47724 GCA_039630295.1 Aquificaceae bacterium
GTTTTGAAGCCCGCTGTGCGGGATTATGGCTTTATATGACTGAGCTGTGGATGGTCTGCTCTGGTTAGTAAGGTCTGTAGAAAGCCATACACGGCTATTCTTGTCACGATGGAATAGGCACTTGTGGAGAAAATTAAGAGCTGTTGAGGAAATGTATGTTCTCAAACTTTACACTACTCACATGCCCCCCAAACCATCGCTTAAAAACAGAAAAGAAACTTTCCAATGCTTTTTGCCGAGCCACTCTCCTCTGTTTGTTGGTTTGATACCTGTTGAGTCAAGGACTAACACACTTGAAAGGTCTTCCTGACTTTTTTGTTTGCTGAGGCTGTGATTGTGTGTCAAGTATGTCTGGGTCAATAAGGATTTCTCCTCTCTTTACCAACTGTGTGTTATACTCTTTCCGGTCTTTTCTTATGGGGTGAGTAGAGCTCATGAGAAGGTTTGCGGGCAAGTTTCAAAAAAGGCTAACCTGTCTCTCTTCCTCAAGCCTTTTGATTATGCTTTCGTAATACACAGGTGAGAGTTCTATGGTTATAAAGTGTCTTTTTAACCTCCTTGCCACGACTGCGGTGGTTCCCGTTCCACCGAAAGGGTCAAGAACCACATCACCTTCTTTTGAGCTTGCCAACATTACCCTTTCAAGGAGTTTCTCAGGCATCTGACACGGATGGTTACCTACTCTCTCCTTGAAAGTTCCGCAGACCCTCGGAAAAATCCACACATCATCCGGCACCCTACCCTTAGGATTAGCCCTTTTGTCACTATACACAAGCTGTCTTGCAGAAGGAACTCTTATAGCATCCGTATTAAAGGTAAATTCCTTCTCATCCTTTGTGAAATACAATATATGCGTATGGGAACGAGTAAACTTCCTTTTTTGATGTTGACCGAAAGTGTAATACCATATAATCCAGTTTCTCATGTAAAAACCTGTTTGCTTCAGTATTAGAGCTATCTCGGCTGCAAACTCATCTCCTATGGCAACGTATATAGAACCTGTCTTCTTAAGAACTCTAAAACACTGACCTATCCATTTCTTTGACCATTCAATGTATTCATCATAATGAAGATTGTCTTTCCACCTATCATATTTAACACCTATGTTAAAGGGTGGGTCTGCAAAAACTAAATCAACGGACTCTTCTGGAAAAGTTCTCATGACCTCTATGCAATCTCCAAGGTAAACCTTATCTAATTCCATCTTTTTAACACCTCGAAAATACTGCAGGGTTTTATTTTGAACTGAAGCTTTGTAGGGTCAGGTGTGCCACCTTTTCTTTGCATTGTAATTCTTCCTATATATAAACTACCCTTTGGTGATAGGTTAACCTCACCCTCTCCAAAAAAGCTCATGGCAATGTTTATATCTGCTATGGCAAAGGTGGTTTCATCCTTAAGTTTATCGTATCTTGCTACCATAAACCAGTCTGCTGAAAGAGAGCCTCTTCCTTTTATAACATCGCTTACCACAAGAAGCTTATTCTCTCTGAAAAAGTTTGCTATTTTTAAATAGACACTTTCTGGCATCTCGTCAAAGAAAAGCCGCCTTTTATCCCTTGTAGCAATGGTTTCAGGAGGTGTTAGTTCACCGGTAAATAGTTTTAACCAGTATTCTATCTCATCATCGAAAGCCCATATCGCCTTGTATTCACTAACTCTTCTCTTGTCTACTTGATTATAATCAGCATCACTGTTTGCTTTTTTAACTGATATATTTTCTACAAAATACACATTTTCATATAGTAAATCTAATCTCAGTTGAACGTCGCTTTTCTTAAATTTTAGCTCTTCTATCAATTTTTCAGTTGAAAGACCATACATGTGAGCCTTTCTCAAACTTATCCTTGTAGGAACTACTATAGCCTGTAAATCCTTTATATTTGATGGTTCATACCCAATGCACGCGAGCCAGAATTGGGCCTCTTTGTCTTTCCTATAATTGTTAAACTTCTGGGCTATAAGCTTTTCATGTGCGAAGCCCCCTTTTGCAGTAATAGAACCTATCGTTTTTCTATCCATCGGTTTATATATTATGAAACACAACTTTGTGTAGAAGAAGAAAGCTCTCTTCTCAGACCTTTCCTTATCCACTTTCTTCAAGAAACTTTAGCCTTTTTATATTCAGTTAAAGACCTTCACTATCCTGTAGTAGGTGTCTCTTTGGGCTGGTATGAAACCCGCGGACCTTATATTTTCTACCATCTCTTCCACCTTTGGAATACTAACCCTGTAGGAGGTGGAGGATATGACATTCTCTTCTATCATCACACTTCCCAGATCGTTGGCGCCGAAGTGTAGACCCACTACACCCATCTGCATAGTCTGCGTCACATGAGAACTCTGGAGGTTCTTGAAGTTGTCAAGATAAAGCCTTGAGAGGGCAAGCACCTTAAGATAATAGGTTGAAGAGCTCTCCTCCAACATGTCCAGCTGGGTGTTTCCCTTTTTGAAGGTCCAGGGTATGAAGGCGGTAAAGCCTCCCGTTTCATCCTGTATCCTTCTGATCCTTTCCAGATGCTCCACTATATGCTCTGGTCTTTCCACATGACCGAACATCATGGTGGCGGTGGAAGTCATACCAAGCTCATGGGCGGTTCTGTGAACCAGCTCCCACTCCTCCACACCACACTTACCCGGGCTTAAAAAGCCTCTTACTTCCTGAGAGAGTATCTCCGCACCCCCACCGGGTAAAGAATCAAGACCTGCAGACCTGAGCCTCTTAAGGACTTCCCTTATGCTGAGCCTTTCTATCCTTGCCAGATAGACCACCTCCGGTGCAGAGAAGGAATGGACCTGCACCTGAGGAAAGTTTTCCTTTATGGAGCTTATGAGCTCTTCATAGTAGGAAAGGGGTAGGTCCGGGTTCAGTCCGCCCTGCATAAGAAGGGTGGTGCCACCCCAGTTCAGGAGCTCCTCCACCTTCTGGAGAACCTCCTCCTTGGAGAGCACATAACCCTCCGGAGATCCAACCTTCCTCTGGAAGGCACAGAATTTGCAACCCGCCACGCAAACATTGGTATAGTTCACGTTTCTGTCTATGACAAAGGTAACCACATTCTCCGGATGTAGTCGCTTCCTTGCTTCGTTGGCAAGGTATCCGAGGGTAAGGGGGTCTTCTTCAAAAAGGCTAAGGGCTTCCTCAGGTGTTAGCCTGTCTCCTTCAAGAGCCTTGTCGTAGAGCTCTACCTGCGTATTCATGAGAGAGAAATTTAACTCACGCCCCGAACTTCGCAAGCCTTAGAGAGTGGGCAAGCATAAGGTTTATGAGCTTCTCCGCAGGGAAGATGCCAAGCTCACCCTTAAGACATTCTCTCTCGGTAAACCTTTCAGAGGTGCCGCCAAGCACGTAAGGAGAATGAAGGAGCACAGGCACCGGGTCCAGGAATGTCCTTTAAGAACTGAGGGAGTGGAATGGTCACCAGTTATCACCAGCACCTGTGGGTTCAGCTCCAGTATACTGGGCAGGTGGGCGTCAAACTCCTCTATAACCTTGATTTTACCCTCGTAGTTTCCGTCCTCACCGTAGGAATCCGTCTTCTTTATGTGAAGGAAGAAGAAGTGGTAACTATCCCAGACATCTCTGAGTGCGCCTATCTGGTCCTCTATTGACTGACCCTCAAAGCCTATGAGCTCCATACCTACCAGGCTGGCAAGCCCTCTGTACATAGGATATACCGCTATGGCACAGGCTTTAAGTCCAAACCTCTTTTCAAAACTCTCCATTTTTGGCTTCTGGGAAAAGCCCCTCAGAAGTAAATAGTTTGCCTTTGGCTCTTCTGAGAGGAGCTCTTCCACCTTTTGCAGGAGCTTTCTTACAACACCCGCTACCCTTTCAGAGGCTTCGTTCTCACCCTTTGGTATCAGGGGCTCGAGCCCCTCTTTCTGTGGGTCCGTGTCCCTTATTCTGTCACTGCCCTCGGGGAGCTCCTCAGGAAACCTCAGCAGCAGGGCTACCCTGTGCTCCATGCCTGGTGAGAAAAAGACCCTTACACCATCCACTTCCTTTATAGCTTCTGCAAGTTTTGAGGTTATCCTTCTGTTTTCCTCCGTTGGTATTCTCCCTGCCCTTCTGTCCTTTACTATCAATCTTCCGGCTACCCTTTCCACGGTGGCATAGTTGCCCCTTATGGCTATGTCCCCATCACTCACCTCAAGACCAAGACCCAGAGCCTCCAGTATGCCTCTCCCTATCTGATGGCTGAGGGGGTTGTATCCGAAGATACCCAGATGACCTGGTCCGCTACCCGGCGTGATACCCTGGTCCACTGGTATATGTAAACCGAGGGCGGACCTTTTGGCGAGGGCATCCAGATTTGGTGTATTTGCAAGCTCCAGCTCTGTCTTTCCATCCTTTACGGGAAGACCACCTACACCATCAAGGACGAGAAGAACTATTTTCCTGTCGTTCTTTTGAACCAGACTTTCCAGCATACAAAGATTTTAGCATCTTCAGGGTCCTATCTGCCTCAAGAAAGGTGGTATCTCCTCTGTTTTCAGCCATCCGCATTCCTCAAGACCCTTTTCCACAGATTCTCTTGACCTGCCCGTTTTTTCCATTAGAAACTTTATGAATTCTTCTCTCCTTCCCTTAAATTCCTCTATGTTCTCGTAGTTGACCTCCGGAAACCTTGAGACTATTCTGTCCTTTACTATGTTCCAGGCTGCCAGGTTAGAGTAGAGGAGGAACTCCTTGCTCCTTACCGTCTCCTTTATCGCAAGAGACTGCAGAAATTCAAACCTCTCTGGCTTTATGGTGAGTATGGCTTCCGCCATAAGGGGGTCAACGGTGTAGAAGATGCCAAAGAGTTTACCCAGTATCCTTCTCTGTGTCCTTATGAGCTGGTCCATAACCTCCTGAAGTTCGGGTTCTACCTTTTCATAGAAGAGCTCCAGGTAATTCAGCTCCTCAAGTTCAAGACCTCCCAGATACCTTATAAAGTTGGCAAGCTCATGGTAGCTCACACCCTCCTTTTCTTCCACCACCTCTTCCACTCTTCTTTCCGCTTCACCGTAGTCAAGGACCACATCCGTATGCAGAGGTGGTATTATGTGGTAGGTTTCCGATTCCCAGCCAGCCTTCCTGAGTATCTGCTCCGCCCCATCCTCTGTGAGATTATACTTCTGCACCAGAAGTCTCTTAAGCCCTTCCCTATCCTTCCTGTATTTATCAAGCTCCTCCTCCGGAAGGTCTACCTCCACATAGACGAGCTTCTCCTTCCCGTTCTGGATAATCACCACGTTCTTCCTGCCCCTTATATGCCTCTTTATAAACTTCCAGTCCTCATCGGTCATTATAGGCTCAGGATGCCACTGTTTTGACATCTCCTCTTCAAGCTCAAGATAGGGGACGCTTTCATACCAGGTTGCCTTGTTGAGCTTGGATTCTATCACCTCCTCCTTCTCCCCAAGCCTCTGTTTCACATACTCCACAAATTCCTTTCTTCTGAACTTAAACCTTTCTATTTCCTCAAGGCTTAGCTCGGGGAAGAGCACCTTCAGCTTGTATTTGATAAAATCCCAGCTACCAAAAAGGTTCTGAGGCTCAAGGGCTTCGTATCCGTAAGGGTTTGTCCTGAGAAAATCAAAATAGTAGCCTATGAACTTTCTCACCCTTGGGTCTGTGATGGCGAGGGTCTTTATAAAATCCGGGTCGTAGAACTCAATGATGCTGAGAAGCCTTGCTATGTTTACCTTCTTTATGTTTTGAAGGTGACAGAGCTCCACCGCATACTTACCGGGCATGTTATCCGCGCCGCAATATTCGTTGAGCACCTCCATCTCCAACCTCAAAAGACTTCTAAAGAAAGCCAACTTTTCTCTCTTGGATAGATTTTCTTTGCTTAGAAGTGCCTCTATCATTTTCCTCACCTCCTTAGGTTTAATATAGAGAGGGCTATTGAAAGGGTCAATAAAAGTATCTTATCAAAAGACAAGGCTTTTTTATAGGTGAGAAAGACTTGCTCCCTGAACTTATAGAACTATATTTTGACAAATAAGAAACAGGAGGTTTATTATGTCTTTGAAACCCTTGAGGTTGAGAAATAAAGTGGTCCCCATACCCATCATTCAGGGAGGCATGGGGGTAGGCATCTCCTGGGAAAGGCTTGCGGGTGCGGTTGCCAGAGAAGGCGCAGTGGGTGTAATCTCTGCTGTGGGCACTGGCTACAGGTATCCTGAGTTTGTAAAAAGGGACAGGTTTGGAAGACCTATAGGTTCTCTCCACACCCACAGCAAAGAGGCTCTCACACGAATGGTTCAGGAAGCAAAGAGGTCCTCTGAAGGAAAGGGTGCAATAGGGGTCAACATACTCTGCGCTATAACGGACTACGGTAGGGTGGCGGTAGATGCGGTGGAGGCCGGTGCGGATGCGATCATATCGGGTGCGGGGCTACCCCTCAGGCTTCCCGAGTTCGTGGGTGATGCGGATGTGGCTCTTATCCCCATAGTCTCCTCTGCAAGAGCCCTCAATCTCATATGCAGGACCTGGGAGAAAAAGTATAAAAGGCTTCCCGATGCGGTGGTTCTTGAGGGTCCAAAATCCGGTGGACACCAGGGCTTTAAATACGAAGAATGTTTCATGCCTGAGTATCAGCTGGAAAACCTTTTCCCCTCCCTCCTTGAGGAAGCGCAGAGGTGGGGTAACATACCTGTTATAGTGGCGGGTGGTGTATGGAGCTATAGGGGATATACTTTACTACATGGAAAGGGGTGCGAGCGGAGTTCAGATAGCCACGCGGTTCATAGCCACCCACGAATGCGACGCTCCCCCCATATACAAGGAGACAGTTCTGAGGGCGGAGGAGGAGGACATCATACTTTTCAAGTCCCCGGTAGGATATCCCCTGAGGGTCATAAGGACACCCTTTGTAGAGAGGGTGCTGGCAGGCTACAACGGCTGGAACGGCTGTGTCTCTCACTGCATAACCCCCTGCAACAAGGGTGAAGAAGCAAGAAAGGTGGGCTTTTGCATAGCGGACAGGCTTGGCTCCGCCTGGCTTGGAAACTACGAGGAGGGTATTTTCATAAGTGGTGCAAACGGACATCTTCTCAAAAGGCAGGGCATAATAAGCGTCAAAGAGCTTATAGAGGTCCTCACGGGCAAAAGACAGGACCCAACCCTTGAAGAAGTCTGTGTGTTAAAATAAACCTGAGAGGAGGGGTAACATGTTCAGAGCTCTATGGACCTCCGCTTCTGGTATGACCGCCCAGCAGACAAACCTGGATGTGATATCCAACAATATGGCAAATGTCAACACGGTGGGCTTTAAGAAGATGAGGGCAACCTTTCAAGACCTGGTCTACCAGACCATAAGAGACCCAGGAGCACCCACATCACCTGCAACCCGCAATCCTTCGGGTTTTCAAGTGGGTCTTGGAACCTTTGTATCGGATACCTACGGCATATTCACTCAGGGTAACATATTCCAGACGGGCAACCAGCTGGACATAGCCATTCAGGGAGAGGGCTTTTTTAAGGTGGTTTTACCAGACGGTAATTTAGCTTACACAAGGAACGGTCAATTCAGGCTTGATGCGGAAGGAAGACTGGTGAACCCCGATGGCTACCCTCTTGACCCTGAGATAACCATACCACCGGACGCCATAAGTGTGGGGGTTGGACCTGACGGAACGGTAACGGTACTAAGGCAGGGTGCCACAGCGGTGGAAGAGGTAGGAAGGCTTGAGCTTGCCAAGTTCGTAAACCCTGCGGGTCTTAGAAGGGTGGGTAACAACCTCTTTATACAGACGGATGCCTCTGGCGAGCCAGTAATTGACAACCCGGGTAATCAGGGCATAGGCACTCTACTTCAGGGATATCTGGAGTCCTCCAATGTGAACATAGTGGAGGAGATGGTAAGCCTGATTATAGCTCAGAGGGCTTTTGAGTTCAACACAAAGGGTATAACCGCCGCTGACGAAATGCTCGGACAGACCGCCAATCTCAGGAGGTAGGCTATAATTTAACGCATGGCGGAAGAAGCAAGAGAGGAGAAGAAGGGCGGTTCCAAAAAGTTCCTGCTTATTATACCCCTGCTCCTGCTCCTCGTAGCAGGTGGAGTTGGTGCTTATTTTCTTCTCTTTGCCAAGAAGGAAAAGAAGGAGGAATCCGCCCCCCCACCCACTCAGGTGGGTGTTATGATGGAACTTGGCGTCTTTACAGTGAACCTGGCGGACAGGAACGTGGACGCCTTCGCAAGGGTTGCTATAACTCTTGAGCTTTCCAACGAGAAAGTTCGTCAGGAAGTGGAGAGAAGATTGCCCATTATAAAGGATGCCATCATAGACATAATAAGCAGTAAGACTTCCTCCTTTGTCAGGACGCCAGAGGGAAGAGAAAACCTAAGGCTGGAGCTCATAAGGAGGATAAACACCATACTCTTTGAAGGTGGTGTAAGAAACATATACTTTACCGAGTTCGTGGTGCAGACCACATGACAGACTTCTTCTTCAGTCTTCTGCGCCTTCTTGTGGCTCTCGGTATAGTGGTGGTGCTCATCTTCCTGACACTGCCCTATCTTCTTCCCCTTCTCCAGAGGCTAAAGTGGAGTAGAGAGGAAAGGGACACCCAGGTAAGGTTGAAGAGGGTCATACCCCTTGGAAGGAACATGCTCCTTCTTGAGATGGAGATAAAGGGTAAGCTTTTTGTGGTGGCTATGACGGAGGGTTCGGTGGAGGTGGTATACAGGGATGAAGCTGGTAGTCCTTAGCCTTTTTCTTTTTAGCCCCGCTATCTCCCAGCAGATAATACCCAACATAGACCTGAGGGTAGGCACGGGACAGCTGGATACCTCCATAAGACTTCTGATACTTCTGACCGTCCTATCTCTTGCCCCTTCCATACTGATTATGACCACTTCCTTCATAAGGATTGTGATAGTTCTTTCGCTTCTCAGACAGGCACTCGGTGTTCCCACCGTCCCACCCAATCAAGTAATCGTCTCCCTAGCCCTCTTCCTTACCTTCTTCATCATGAAGCCCGTCTTTGATGGTATAAACCAGCAGGCTCTCCAGCCTCTTTTTAAAAACCAGATAACAGACCAGGTCTTTTTTGAGAGAACCTCATCTCTGATAAAGGAGTTCATGGTCAAGAACACGCGAAAGGAAAGCCTCAAGGTTTTTCTCGATTTGGCGAACCTGCCAAGGGAGGAGAAAGAGCGCATCCAGAAGCCACAGGACATACCTCTCAGCGTGGTAATACCCGCCTTCATGGTTAGTGAGATAGCCACAGCCTTTCAGATTGTTTTTCTTCTCTACCTGCCTTTCCTGATTATAGACCTGGTGGTGGCTTCCATACTCATATCCATGGGTATTCTGATGATACCACCCCAGATAATATCCTTACCCTTTAAGGTGATGCTCTTTGTGCTTGCCAACGGCTGGGAGCTTGTAATATTATCCCTTGTGAGGAGTTACCAATGAGCCCGGATATGGTCATATCCTTCGGACAGAGGGCTTTGGAGATGGCTCTTATGCTCTCCGCGCCCGTTCTAATAGCTACCTTTCTGGTGGGGCTGGTCATAAGCATACTTCAGTCCGCCACCCAGATACAGGAAATGACCCTCAGTTACATACCCAAGATAATCGCCGCCTATGTGACAGTTCTTATTCTTGGTGCCTGGATGCTGGGTAAACTCCTTGACTACACTAAGGAGCTTATCATAAACATACCCGGCTGGCTCCGATGAGCCTTGATATAAACGCCCTTCTTACCCTCTTCCTCGTATACATGAGGGTCCTCAGCTTTCTCATACTGGTGCCGGTCTTCGGAAGGGAGTTTTTACCGAATACCTTTAAAGCCTTCCTTGCGACAGCTCTTGGTTTTGCCCTCTTTCTGTATGTGGAGGTGGAACCCATAGAGTTCTCCACCACAGCCCATTTTTTTCTTGCGGTTTTAAAGGAGTTTCTTTTTGGCTTTACCGCGGGTCTTATGCTCAGGCTTCTCTTTGACGCCTTGCAGATGGCAGGCGAGCTGATAAGCGTGAATATCGGTCTTGGTCTTGCCACTGTCTTTAACCCTCAACAGCCTCAAACGACGGTTATGGCTTTCATCTTTTCACTGATGGCTAACCTTCTTTTCCTTTCTCTGGGTGGTGCGGAGATAACCCTTCTTGCCCTTGGAAGGAGTTTTGAAAAGGTCCCTCCAGGGGCTTTCAACCTCTATGGGCTTAACCCTGAGATTTTTCTCGGGTTTTTCTATGAAAGCTTTCTCCTTGCTTTCAAAGTTGCCCTTCCGGTGATGGTAGTGATGCTTGTTTTCAATCTGGTGCTTGCTCTCATAAACAGGTTCATACCTCAGATTAATGTCTTCATAGTAGGCTTACCCATACAGGTCTTTATAGGTCTTCTCGTGCTTCTCCTCTCTCTACCTGTAACCCTCTGGGTTTTCTCCTCTCACCTCAGGGAGTATATAATTAAGTTCGTAAGCCTGATGGGGGGTTGATATGGCTCAGGAAAACAAAACAGAAAGAGCAACACCCTATCGACGGAAAAAACTCAGAGAAGAGGGAAATGTAGCCAAGAGCCCTGAGCTTTCCTCTTCCATTACCGTTTTCCTCTCTTCCGTGCTTCTCTTTTTTACCGGTGGTTATTTCTTCTACGAGGTGGTGTCTTTTTTAAAGTTTGTAGCCCTTAATCCCTCCGCAAGCCCCGCCCTCGCCATCACCTATGTAAGTGAACACTTTCCTAAGCTTCTCCTTCCCCTTTTCCTCGTGGCTATACTTACGGTGGTGCTCACCCATGTGGGTCAGTTCGGTTTTATATTCACCCTGAAGCCACTTCAATTTAAGTGGGAAAGGCTCAACCCCTTTGAGGGCATGAAGAGGATATTTTCCCTAACCACCGCCTTTGAGTTAACAAAAAACCTTCTTAAAGTTTCCCTGTTTATGTTAGTTTCCTACTTTCTGATAAAGGGAGATGTGGAGCATCTTCTCAAAGCACCCTCCGAGGACACTTTCAGCTTTGCCCTCTTCCTTCTTAAACTCCTTTTTAAGGTAGTGGTGGTTCTGAGTATATTTGCCATATTCATAGCCCTGTTTGACTACAGCTATAAAAGGTGGGATTACGAAAGAAGAATAAGGATGAGTAAGGAGGAGGTTAAGGAAGAATACAAACAGCAGGAGGGAAACCCTCAGGTGAAAGGTGCAATAAAGAAAAGGATGAGACAGCTTGCCCGCGGAAGGATGATGCAGGAGGTGCCAAAGGCAAGCGTGGTAATCACCAACCCCACTCACATAGCCATAGCTCTCCGTTATGCTCCAGAGGAGGGGGACAAGGCACCAAAGGTGCTGGCAAAAGGTAAGGGTTCTATAGCAGAGAAGATAATGCAGATAGCAAAGGAAATGGGTGTGCCCCTAATAAGGAAGGAGGAGCTGGCAAGGGCTATGTATCCCGTGGTGGAAGTTGGTGAAGAGATACCACCCAAGTTTTACAAAGCGGTAGCGGAGATTATAGCCTTTATCATGTTCAGAAAAAGGAAGGTGGCGGTATGAACGAGGTAGGGAAGGTTCTCCTGTTGATAGGGCTCTTTCTTGTAGTTATCGGTCTTTTGCTCATCTTCTTTGAGAAGCTACCCTTTGGGCTTGGAAGACTGCCTGGGGACATAGCCATTAAAAGAGACGGCTTCACCCTTTACTTTCCACTGGCTACCTCTCTCATACTCAGCCTTATTCTGTCAGTTCTTCTCACTTTACTGCTTAGCCTCTTGAAAAGGTAAACCACCGATAGTGACCTGTGGTTCAGCTGGGCAGGTTTACCTGCACCGCTCTCTACGGTAGATTAGTAACTTTATGTCCTCAGCTCCTTACCTCAGGATACAGGGTGTATAGCAGGTTATCAGTTTTCTGACTTTTGGATGTTATAACACAGAAGACCTCTGCGGTCTATAATTTAAAAAGTATGCTGGCAACCGAAAAACTCTACTATTCACTGAAGGACTATCTGAAGGATAAATACGGCAGAAGGGTTCAGAAGATTACGGTAGCTCTACCCTTTACCTGTCCTAATATAGACGGCACGAAGGCAACGGGTGGGTGCACCTACTGTTTTGCCGGCACGAGACCCGCCCACCTTGAGCCATACACTCCCTTACGCCAGCAGATAGAAGAGGGTATAAGAAGGGCAAAGAATCGCTATGGTAAAAACCTCCTCTTTTTTGTATACTATCAATCCTATTCAAACACCTACGGAGGATATGAATATCTCAGGTCTGTTTACGATACCGCTCTTGAGTTTGAGGAAGTGGTTGGTATAGACGTGGGCACGAGACCCGACTGTGCTCCCGAATGGGTCCTTGAGCTTCTGGAAAGCTATGCACTTAAGGGTCTTGAGGTTTGGGTGGAGTATGGACTTCAGAGTGCCAACTTCAAAACATTGAGGTTCATAAACAGGGCTCATGGGGTCTCCGATTTTCTGGATGCGGTCCTAAGGACAAAGAAGAGAAAGCTCATGGTATGCGCCCACATAATACTTGGACTTCCTTACGAAGACAGAGAGGATATGCTGGAAACAGGCAAGCTCCTTGCAAGTCTTCCCGTGGACGGTGTAAAGATACACCCCCTTCATATAATAAAGAACACAAGAATGGCCGAGCAGTATAGGAGGGGTGAGTTTGAGGTTCTTAGCCTGCAGGAGTATGCGGAGAGGGTTGCGGATATAATAGAGATACTGCCACCCCATGTGGTCCTACACAGGCTTACAGGTGAAGTGGAACCGGATAGACTTGTAGCACCCGATTACTGCACCTACGAGAAAAAGCAGGAAGTCCTCCAGACCATAAATGAGGAGTTGAAAAGAAGAGGAAGTTATCAGGGTTGTAAAATAGCTTTTAACCGATGAAAAAGCACCACTGGGCACTGGTTTCGCTGAGCGTTAACCTGCTCCAGGCTATTTTTAAATTTTTGGCAGGGCTTTTAACAGGTAGCCTTTCCATGATAGGAGAGGCGGTGCATTCACTTTCCGACTCCTTTGCCTCAGTTGTTGCCTTTATAACCATAAAGCTCTCCGATAAAAAAACGAAAAGGTTTCCCTACGGTCTTTACAGGCTCGAAAACCTCGGCTCTATAATTATCGCCTTCTTCCTGCTCGTGACCGCCTACGAAATGGTAAAGAGAGCCCTCGCGCAGGAGGTAAGGATAGAAGAAGAGCACCTTGGGTTTGGTTTTGGTGTGGTTGTCTTTTCTCTTTTTAGTTCTTTAACCCTTTCCTTTCTTGAGAGGAGAGCGGGTAAAAGGTTAAACTCTCCTACCCTTGTGGCGGATTCCTACCACACCCTTACCGATGCCTTTGGTTCTTTACTTGTTCTCCTTAGCTTCCTCAGCGTTTACATGGGCTACCAGATGGACAGATACTTTGCCCTCGGTGTCGCCCTTCTTATAAGCTACACCGCCCTTAACATACTCTGGAAGGAGGTTTCGGTGCTTCTGGATGTCTCCGTGGATGAGGAAACGCTTGAGAGGATAAGAGATGTGCTCCTGTCTTTCCCGGAAGTAAAAGAGATTAAGGGAATGTTTGTAAGAAGTTCAGGGGGAAAGTTGTTTGCAGATTTGATACTGGTTCTGGAAGGGAGAGACTTTGTAAGGATGCATCAGCAGGTAGACAGAATAGAGGAAAGGCTCAAGGAAGAGATAAGGGAGTTGGATATGGTTTTCATCCATTATGAGCCGATAGATGGCGAAGGTCTCAGAGTTGGTGTTCTCGTGGATGAAAGGGGTAATGTGAGCCAGCAGTTTGAGAGTGCAAAAGAGCTTCTCATTTTTGGAGGTTTTCCTGAAAGGATTTTAATACCTCAGGAGGATGAGAGGGTTCTTCCGGAGCTTATCAGAAGTAAGGGTCTGCTGATTATAATCTGTGGACATCATCCTATCTCTTCCTCTGCCAAGGGTATACTCAGTCAGGGGGGTGTCTTTGTGTGGGAAACGGAGGAGAAAAACCCCTATAAAGCTCTCAGGGAGGTAGTTTATAATATCTCTAATACCCAGAGAGAAAACCTATAATCCAGACCACGGCGAAGCCGACCAACTTCAGTAGAGCTCGCCGATAGGCTTTTAAAACCTATCGGAGGAAGTGAGACAGGACAGCAGAGGTTCCTATTTATTGTTTATGGTAAACTTTCCCAAAAGGCTTATAATTAGAGGGTAAGATAAAAGGAGGAAAATATGGACTTTGATTTCTCGCAGTTGAGCCCTAACCTACAGAGGGCTCTCAAAGACATGGGCTTTGAAAAACCCACACCCATACAGAAGGAATCCATACCCTTAGCTCTTAAGGGATACGACCTTATGGGACAGGCAGCTACTGGCACGGGTAAAACCGCAGCCTTTGGTATACCCATAATAGAAGGAACTAAGAGAGAGGATGGCACCACAGCCCTTATAATGGCACCTACAAGAGAACTCGCTCTTCAGGTAAAGGAACAGCTCTTCCAGCTTTCCAAGTATAAAGGTCTGAGGGTATACAGCTTCTACGGTGGGACACCGGTGCAGAAGGACCTGGAACTTCTATGGAAAACCACACCAAACATTGTGGTAGGAACGCCGGGGAGGATTAAGGACCTGATGATGAGAGGTCTTTTCAACCTTGATGGGCTTAGATTCTTCGTTCTTGACGAGGCGGACAGGATGCTGGATATGGGCTTCATAGAAGACATCGAGTGGATAATAGCCCAGTTGCCAAAGGAAAGACAGACCTTTCTCTTCTCCGCTACCATAGGAAAGGAAGTGGAGGAACTGGCAAAGAGACACCTAAGAAAGGACTACAAGTTTGTCAGGGTTATAACGGAGGAACTTAAGCCAAAAATAGAGGAAAGACTTATAAAACTCAGCTCTGCGGGACAGAAGCTTTCAGAGCTGGAAAAAATCCTCAGGGAGCACCTTCTGGAGAAGATTATAGTATTTGTAAAGACAAAAAAGGATGCAAGGGAAATAACGGATGAACTCAAAAGAAGAGGCTTCCATGTGGTTTCCCTTCATGGTGACATGACCCAGAGGCAGAGAGAAAACTCACTGAAGCTTTTCAGGGAAGGTAAGGTGAAAATAGTGGTGGCTACGGATGTGGCTTCAAGAGGTCTGGACATAAAGGGTGTGAGCCTGGTGATAAACTACCATATACCTGAAGACCCTGAGGTTTACATCCACAGGATAGGAAGGACGGGAAGGATAGGAGCTTACGGGAAAGCCTACAGCCTTATATCGCCAGAGGATACGAGAGCCCTCTGGAGGATAAAAAAGCTAAAAGAGAGCTACGCAAAAACATAGGATGGAGCTCCGAGAGAGAGCGGTAAGGTTGAAGCTCCTTCTACTTGATGTGGATGGAGTGCTTACGGACGGGAGGCTCTTTTACACCCCTAAGGGTGAAGAGATAAAGGTTTTTCATGTGAGAGATGGGCTTGGTATAAAACTGGCTCAGAGAGCGGGGCTTGTGGTGGGTGTAATATCTGGCAGAAACAGCAGGGCACTTCTCAACAGGCTTGAGGAGCTGGGTATAGAAGAGGTTCATCTGGGCTTTAGCCATAAACTGCCGGTTCTCGAGGAGATGCTCAGGAGGCTTTCCCTCAGCTATGAACAGGTTGCCTTCCTTGGGGATGACCTGGTGGACCTTCCACTGCTCAGAAGGGTAGGTTTTCCAATGGTTGTGGCGGATGCACCGGAGGAGTTGAAAAAACAGGCTCTTTACACAACAAGCGCAAAGGGTGGAGAGGGAGCTGTAAGAGAAGCCATAGAGTTTCTTCTAAAGCTGAGAGACCAGTGGAAAGAGGTTACAGAGCAATACTATGCTTAGGAGTTTTTTAATCAGCCTTTTTCTTATCCTTATAGCCTATGCTCTTAGAGTGTATGTGGAGGGTTTCAAACCCTCTAGGAGAAATGAAGAAATGGTTAACGCCCTCGAGGGTGTGACCATAAGGTCTTATGGCAAGAGTGGTTTTGAGTGGACAATAAAGGGAGAAAGGCTGGAAGTGGTTGGAAGGGATGTGAAACTTGTGAGAGCGGAGCTCTTATCAAAGGAGGCAACCATAAGAGCTCTTGAGGCTTATGTGGACAGGTCTACCGGTAGGGGATGGCTTCTGGGTGATGTGCTTTTACTTTCCAAGGATACGAGGGTAAAGAGCCAGAGGGTGCACATGGACCTGAAAGAGGGTGAGTTCAGAGGAGAGGATGGGGTGGAGATATACGAGGGAAACAACAGAATAGAGGGCGAAGCTTTTCATCTCAGGTTAAAGCCCATGCGGATTATAATCAGTAGAGCAAGGGTAAACATGGAATGAAGAAAGGACTGCTTCTTATCCTTATACCCTTTCTAATACACGCCCAGCCCCTTTTGGGCGAGGCGGACAGCTTGACCTACGAAAAAAACAGGATAATCTACACAGGTAATGTAAGACTGACAAGAGGTAACGCCCTGCTTACCGCCAGAAAGGTGGTCATACATCTGGATGAAAAAAGAAAGGCAAAGCTTGCAGAGGCGGAAGGAGATGTAAGGTATGTGGAAGGAAACAGAAGGGGCTTTGCGGATAAGATGGTTTACGACCTGAAAGAAGAGATAATAACCCTCCGGGGTAATGCAAGGGTGGAGGAAGGCCCTAACTTCGTGGAAGGTGATGAAATAGTATACTACAGAAGGGAAGACAGGGCGGTAGCCACAGGAAAAAAGTCAAGGGTAAGGACCTTTTATGTGGAGGAAAAGGATGAAAAGAGCAGACCTGATGGAAAACCTTAGAAGGGAGTTTGGACTTGGTAGAGAAGAGGCAAAAGTCTTCGTGGATAAGTCTTTTTGAAGAGCTTATAAATCTGGTATTGGAAAAGGGAAGGCTTGAACTGAGAGGTTTTGGAGTTTTTAAAATGAGGAAGTTTGGTGGAAGGTTTATAAAAAACCCGAGGACGGGCGTGGAACTATACATGGAAGAAAGATACAGCATAGGTTTTAAACCTTCCAGCACCTTTAACAAAGATGAGAAAGGTTGATGTGCTTGTGGTTGGAGGTGGGCCTGCCGGCGCCACCTGCGCCTACGAGCTTGCGGGTAAGGGTCTAAAGGTCCTGCTGGTGGATATAAAAAGAAGGATAGGGACGCCCGTCCAGTGTGCAGAGTTTGTTCCCATACAGCTTTTTCACAAGTTTAAAGAGTTCTTTCCAGAAGAAGCCATAGCACAGAAAGTAGAAAACATGCTTCACTTCACCCCCTGGGGTCATACCTTTAAACTCTGGTCCGAGGGTTATGTGCTTAACAGAGAAGTCTTCGACCATCACATAGCTTCTCTTGCCTGTCAGAGGGGTGCGGAGCTCCTCTTAAGGACGCGCTTCCTCGGCTTTGAAGACGGGCTCGTATGGCTTGAGAACATAGAGCGCAGGGAAGCCTTTCCGGTCTTTGCCAGCTTTGTGGTGGGGGCGGATGGTCCGAGGTCAAAGGTGGCAAGGCTTACGGGGAAAGCTACGGAGAACTTCCTCACCACCGCACAGGTAACACTACCCCTGAAGGAAAGTTTAAAAGACCTGCTCATATACTTCCGGGACTACATACCTGGCGGTTACGGATGGGTATTCCCTAAAGGTGAACTGGCAAACGTGGGTGTTGGCATCGACCCCCAGTATCCGCTGACGGTCATGGAAAGCCTGAGAAGGTTTCTGAAGGAGCTCCTTGGAGAGGGTCTCGTGGAAGAAAAAAGCGTGAAAAAAACCGGAGGCTGGATACCTGCGGAGGGTCTCCTACCACTGCTTAGAGGTAGGGTTCTCCTTGTTGGTGATGCGGGTGGTTTCTGCCATCCCATAACTGGAGGTGGCATAGCCAACGCAGTTCTGTCCGGTAGCATGGCAGGTAGGTCACTTCTGGAGGGCAGACCGGAAGAATTTGAAGAGGAGGCGCAGGACATCTTCGGACACAGCCTCTGGAGAGCTGCGGAGAAAAGAAGAAGACATATGAAAAGATGGGATAAACTGGAGGAGATAATACCCAAAACCTGGATAGCCTTTGAGGAATACTGGAGTATAATTTAATCAAAGGAGGTGAGAAATGGACTTCCTTGGAAAGGACCAGTCACCGCTTAGCTTTGAAGAATGGCAACAGCTTGAAGAGGCAATCATTCAGGTAGCAAGAAAAACCCTTATTTGCAGAAGGTTTATGCCCCTTGTTGGACCCATAGGGGTTGGGCATCAGGTTATCTCTTACGACATCTACCTGGGTGTAGAACCTGGGGTGTGTGAAGTAAGACCGGGGGAGGAGAGCGAAGCCTGTGAGCCCATAAGGACAGGGAAGAGAAAGCACATAACCCTGCCCACCTTATACAAGCCCTTTTCCATAAGCTGGAGGGACCTGGAATACTACAGGCAGTTTAACCTGCCTCTGGAGGTCTCTCAGGCAAGCGCAGCCGCCTTTGCCACTTCTGTTGCGGAGGACACGCTTATAATACACGGAAACCTGAAGCTTGAAATAGAGGGCTTTTTGACGGTGGAAGGTAGGCAGACCATGTCCATGAGCGACTGGGACGTGCTCGGTAACGCCTTTAACGATGTTTCTATAGCTATCGCCAGACTGTCGGAGAAGGGCTTTTACGGACCCTATTACCTACTACTCAATCCAAAGGAATACTTCAAACTAAACAGGGTTTACCACAACACGGGGCTTTTGGAGCTTGAACAGATAAAAAAGCTCGTGGCGGATGTCTACTACACACCCATAGTGCCTGAAAACAGGGCGATTATGATATCCTCCGGTCCTCAGAACATGGACCTGGTGGTGGGTCTTGACATAAGCCTTGCCTATGTGGAATCCACAAACATGGTGCATAACTTCAGGGTTATGGAAATAGTGGCACCAAGGATAAAAAGACCTGGCGCGGTGATGGTTATAGGAGAAAAGTGAAAGAAAGATGGAAGGTTATTGAAAGGCACCTGTCCGAAGAATATGGAATAGAAGTTCAGGCTAGTTATGAAGGTTGGGGTGCAGGCTATGACCCCATGTTCCTGCCCCTTACCGAGATGTGGGCGAAGGGGGAGATGGAGGAAGTGCCAGAACCTGCTAAAAGACCTGCGGGTGTAGTTTTCTACATTCAGGAGCTCTCAAAAAAGGCAGAGGAGGAAATAATAAACACGATAAGGCATGAGGTAGAATACCTTTTCAGCACCGACCTTTACCTCTGGAAGCTGGGGCAGAGAGAGTTCTACAGGTTTGGTTTTACGCCCACTTCCTTTCTCGTTCTCTATGCCCTTCTGGAATCTCTAAAGGTAGACCAGAAGCTCATGCGAGAACACCCATCAGCTCAGAAGAGCCTTCAAAAAAGATACGAGGATCTCCTTAAGGGTTTTGATACCTATTACCCGCACCATCTTTTTGCCCTTAACTTTCTGAAGGGCTGGCTGGGAAAAGAGGGGATGGATAGAGACAAAGAAAGGCTCATGCATGAATACCTGATGGCAAAAAACAGGGAAGCCTACGACATACTCATGGAAGACCTTTTGGGAAAATACATGGCATACATAGAAAGGTCTCAAGAGCTCAATTACATAGACCTGCTACTCGACGAAGCCCGGGGAAAGGTAAGAAAGGACGCGCACAGGGGAAGGATAATGACAGACCTACTGAAAAAACTGCCAGAGGGGGTGCAGGCAACTATAATCCGACACAAGGAAGGGCGTGCCCCCGATGTTCCGGAGGCGGAGAGAAAGGAGATACTGAAAAGCCTGAAGGGTGTGCCGGATTGGATGAGAGACTATCTGAGGCAGATGTCATACATAGACCTTGTGGAAAGAGATGTGGAATTCATAAGAGAGTTTTTACCTAAAACTCTTGAGGTGGACATAGAACACAGAGGCTTTCTCAGTTTTATTATAAAGGGCTGGGAAGAGCAGTCCTCCTCTTCCACTATACAGGCAGGAAGAAGACAGGGCGAGCGGTCCGAGGAAGACCGCCTTTATGAGAAAACCTACGGTCTTGGTAAGGAAGAGTTTGTCCTATACAGAAGGTTCCTTTCCAATGTAATGCCTTACCTGGAGGCTATGAAGAGAAAGCTAAGAGCTCTTATGCCCGCAGAAGAAGAAGGATGGTCCGGAAAACACTTTTATGGCAAAAGGTTGAACAACAGGGCACTTGGGCTTGAATTATCCATAGGCAGGGGGAGGGTTTACATGAGGAGAGAAGAAACTGTGAGAAAAGAGCTCGCTTTTAAGTTACTCATAGACATTTCCACCTCCATGAAAAGGGAAGAGAAGATAAAAAAAGCCATGGAAGCCCTTATACTTTTTTCGGAGGTTATAGATAGCCTGAGAATGCCCTTTTCCATTGACGTGTTCAGCGACAGGGTCTTCAGACTTAAGGACTTTCAGGAGGATTACAAAAACACCAAGGTTAAAATCCTTTCTCTTTTTAACTCTCTTGGTGGTGGGACAAACCTTGAAAAGGGACTCCTCTACGCCTTTGAAGACCTTCAACTCTTTTCTCTAAAAAGGCACATAAAAGGCTGTATGGTTGTCTTCTCCGATGGAGAACCCACGAGGGGTCTAAAGGGAAAGGAACTGAAAGAGCTTATAAATCAGATTAAGGCTACCTTTCCAACTGTAGGTATAGGTGTAGGTATAGAGAGAAACTATGTGGACTATTACTTTGAAAGCACTGGTGTGAAGATAAGAGACCTGGGGGACCTTACGCTGGCTCTTACAAGGATAATAGAGAATCAAGCAAGGAGGCTTCTATCCTTTCAATAAAAAGCTTAGAGCCTGTCTCCGGTTTTTCCACCGCAAATATATAGCAGGTTGTTTTTTCTTGCTTCTGCGCCTCCTGCAGAAAGTCTATACCTTCTCTTTCCTGCCCCAGAGCTATGTTAAGAAGTCCAAGGAGTAAATACTTTTCCATGCAATCCTGCGCAAGCATGAGCCACTTTGTAGCCTCCAGATATTTAAACTCCAGAACATACCTCATGCCCCTGTGGAGAGAGGTTGAATAGGAGAGGAAATGGTCTTTAGCCAACCTTCTTCCTTCCCCGTCGTATATACCAACCCTGAACCTGACCCTCATCACCAACACCCATCATTAATAATAAAACCCGAAGATATAAGTTAAACACCATGAAGGTTTATAACAAGGAAGAGCTTTTCTATAAAAATATACTTCTTGCAGAAGAAGGCGTGCCACCGGAAAGAATAGAGGTAGAGGATGAAGTTATAAGGATATACTCTCAGAACAGAGTCCTTGAGTTTTCTTCCAATACCCTTAGGGGTAAGGCTCTTCTTGACCGCCTAAATTACGAGGGCGAGCTCACTCAGGAGATATATATTTAAGTTTGCCTGAAAAATTACGAGGAGGAACGCATGGATAGAGTAGAGGGCTTTCTTTTTGAGGTAGCGGAAAGGGCTGTAGCTTATGAACCCATTGATAAAGAGACCGCTCTGAAACTTCTCCGCCTGCCAGACCATTACATAGCCCTTATGACCTACCTTGCCCAGAAGGTAAAAAACCACTTTCATCCACCGGACAAGCTGGAGTTCTGTTCTATAATAAACGCTAAGAGCGGAGCCTGTTCTGAAGACTGTAAATTCTGTGCCCAGTCAAGGTTTTACAGAACACCGATAAACATATACGGGCTTGTGCCAAAGGAAGAGATACTGGAAGGAGCTTACAGGGGCGTGGAATTTGGTGCAAACAGATACTGTGTGGTCCTCAGTGGAAAATCCGCCACGGAGGAGGAAGTGGAAAGTTTATGTGAAAGCATAGGGCAAGTAAAAAGGGAAGGGTTGGGCATAAATATTTGCGTCTCCGCAGGAACCCTTGATGAGAGCTCTCTCCACAGGCTAAAAGAGGCAGGTGTAAAGAGAGTAAACCACAACCTGGAGACTTCTGAGGCTTTCTTCCCCCACATAGTTACCACACACAGCTGGAGGGAAAGATACGAGACCATTAAGAGGATAAAGTCTGCGGGTCTATCCACCTGTTGTGGTGGCATATTCGGAATGGGTGAGAGCGACGAGGACAGGGTTGACCTTGCCCTTACCTACAGAGAACTGGAAGTGGACTCTATTCCTCTTAACTTCCTCATGCCCATAGAAGGCACACCACTGCAGGATGCACCGGGCGTAAAACCCCTTGAGGCTCTAAAGATAATAGCCATGTTCAGGTTTACAAACCCCAGAGCGGAACTCAGGCTCTGCGGTGGAAGAGAGCAAAACCTCAGAGACTTTCACGGTATGGCGGTGCTAATGACAAATGCCATGATGGTTGGTGGTTATCTTACAAGGGCAGGAAGAGACATAAAAAGAGACTACCAGCTTCTTAATGACCTGGGCTTTGAAAGGTTGGTAAAGGAGGTTTAGTTTTTCAGGGTTGTGAAATTCTTCTTTTTCTTTTCTTTATATTTTTTATTTTTCTTCTTAGTTAATAAATAAATAATAATAGACCCCCGCGAATTTCACAGCCCCTTCGGAAAAGCCTTGAAAATCAAGGATTTTAGAAAAAAGAATTTCACAGCCCCTTTCAAGTCCTTGATTTTTCTTGCTTTTCTTGATGCTTGAAACCCTTGATAATCAAGCACTTCCGTAGAATTTCACAATTTCACAGCCCATTAATCTAAATATGGCTTTTACCGATATTTTTTAGAGAAGAGACCTTTAAAATTTTAATGGAAAAAGCAATATTTAGGAATAGGCTGTGAAATTCTCCTCCGGGGGTGTGAAATTCGGTGAGGGGTTGTGAAATTCCCTGTGAGATTCTCTGTTTTAAAGTTATGGAAAAAGCTATACTTAGAAATAGGGTGTGAAATTCTTTTATGATTTAAATCATAATGTTGGTGTCTTCTCCTTCATTCTGAACTGGAGAGCTTCCGCCATATGATGGCTCGCTATTTTTTCCTCTCTTTCAAGGTCTGCTATGGTTCTCGCCACCTTCAGCACCTTCATATAACCTCTACCTGTCAGGTTCAGCTTTTCCATGGCATTTTTCAGAAGGTTCTGGGCATCCTGTGTCATTATGCAATGTTTTTTTACCTCTTCGTTGCTCATGCGCGAGTTATATTTGGTGTTGCTTTTCTTAAACCTCTCTCTCTGGATTTCCACCGCTATTGATACCCTTTTTCTCATCTCCTCAGAGCTTTCACCCGGGTTCATGCGGAGGAGCTCTTCCTTTTCCACAGGGTTTACCCACACCCTAAGGTCTATCCTGTCCATGATAGGACCAGATATCTTTGACTGATAGGCTTTCAGCTGTATGGGTGTGCATACGCAGGCCTTGTGAGGATTGCCATAGTTTCCACAGGGACAGGGGTTCATGGCAACCACCAGAAGGAACTCCGCAGGAAAGTTTATTCTCCCCCCAACCCTTGAAACGGTTACCCTGCCATCCTCGAGAGGCTGTCTGAGAGCTTCTATAGCCTTTCTGCTAAACTCAGGAAACTCATCAAGGAAGAGAACGCCTCTGTGAGCCAGGGAAATCTCGCCGGGCTGTGGCACAGTGCCACCACCTACAAGGGCAGAGTCCGAGGCGTTGGTTAGAGGACTTCTGAAGGGTCTTGAGGTTATAACCGGCTTTTGCTCGTCCAGAAGACCTGCCACGCTGTATATACGGGTAACTTCCATGGCTTCTTCAAAGCTCAGAGACGGCATTATGGTTATGAGCCTTTTAGCTATCATGCTTTTTCCTGCGCCGGGTGGACCTATGAGCAGGAGATGGTGCATACCTGCCACACTTATCTCCGAAGCTCTCCTCGCCTGATGCTGTCCGTAGACCTCGCTGAAGTCCACATCAGAGGTATACCTGTCGCTGAAGAACTCTTCCGGGTTTACCTTAACTGCTTGCTTTTCAACACTGCCTGTGAAAAAATCGACAACTTCCTTAAGACTTTCAAAGGGGTAGACCTCTGCTCCTTCCACCACGCCGGCTTCTTTTGCGTTTCCCGCTGGCACTCCAAACCGCTTATAACCTGCCTTTTTCAAAAAGAGCACCATAGGAAGCACACCCCTTACCGGATTTATCTTTCCATCCAGGGAGAGCTCACCGAGGAATACAAAGTCCTCGGGAAATTCCAGTCCTGTGGTGAGCTTAAGGATACCCAGGGCAATAGGGAGGTCATAAAGGGTGCCTTGCTTTTTCAGATGTGAGGGCGAGAGGTTTACTGTTATCCTTTTTACAGGCAGTTGAAAGCCGGTGTTTTTCAGGGCTGACCTTACCCTTTCCTTTGCTTCGTTTATTGCCTTGTCTCCCAGACCCACTATGTTGAACTGGGGCAGTCCGTTGGAAACATCCACCTCCACATCCACCTCAAAACCCTCTATTCCTATAAGCCCTCCGCTCTTTATCCTGCAGAACATAAGAAGATTATAGCAATCCAGAATATCCTTCAGCTCATGTCAACACTTTCAACGACCAATCTCCAAAACCTTAGATTTCTAACTACAGCAGGACCTTTTCTTCCGCCACCGCCACCACCAGAAAAGGGTAAGTCCTGAGGCTAAAAGAGCCAGGGTCAGGTATTCCACAACCAGCTACCCAATCTGTAGGCAAAAAAGCCCATAAGCCAGCCAAGGAACAGGCTGTAGGCGAGAAAAATAAATGCAAATTTCTTACCTACCTCCCGCCACATGACAGCCACCGTGCCAAGACAGGAAGTGTATAGGAGAAGAAAAACCATGAAAGCAAGGGCGGAGGCTGGAGAAAGGCTTTTCGACACAAGGCTTCTGAGGCTTTCTTCACTTTCCTCTTCCACACTGAAAGCTGTGGGAATTGGCTTGAAGAGGTTTATCACCGCATCCCTCGAGGCACTTAGAAGACCCACAGCCTGCTCTTTAAGAGCCTCAAAGGGATGGAACTCCTCTTTCTCTTTATACATCTCCGCAGTGTATATTGTGCCCATGGAGCTGAGCACGATTTCTCTTGCAAGAAAGGCGGGTATGAGAGAGGTGGACATCCTCCAGTCGTCAAGTCCAAGAGGTTTAAATATCGGTGCTATAGCTCTACCTACATGACCTGCAAGGCTCTCGGAGGGGTTTTTCACGCCAGGAGGAAGGTTTAGCAATAGCCATATGAGGATGGAGGCAGCCAGTATGAGAGTGCCCGCCCTGTAGAGAAAGTCTTTTATGTAAGCCCAGACAACCCTGAAGAGCAGTCTCAGTGTGGGAAGTCTGTAGGGTGGGAGCTCCATAACAAAGTGGTAGAGCCCTCCCTTAAAAAGGGTGCCCTTTAGAAGAAGGGCGGTCAGAAGAGCCACCAGAAGTCCAAGTAAGTAGAGAGAAAAGATAACCAAGGCTGGGTTTTTGAAGAAAAGAACCGCAAAGAAGGAAAAGACCACAAGTCTGGCAGGACAACTCATGAAAGGTATCATGGCTATCACCAGAAGTTTATCCCTTCTGCTTTCGAGGGTTCTTGTGGCTACTATGGCAGGCACATTACATCCAAAGCCAAGTAGAAGAGGGACCAGGCTCTTTCCATGTAGACCGAGCCTGTGCATGAACCTGTCCATAAGGAAGGCTACCCTTGGCAGGTAGCCCGAGAACTCAAGGAGGGCAAGGAGGAAGTATATAACCCCTATGAGGGGAATAAAGGTAAGCACAAAACCTACGCCACCCACAAGAGCTTCGGAGAAGAGCCTCTCAACCCAGAGGCTAACTCCAAGGCTCGCAAGCATTTCAGAAAGGAGAGGGGCGGCAAAACCGTTGATGAATTGGTCAATCCAGTCCATAAAGGGTGCGGAGAAGTCAAAGGAAAGTTTAAAGACGAAAAACATAATTAAGAAAAAGAGGGGGATACCAAAAACAGGATGAAGTAGCACCTTATCTATAGAATCCGTTATATCTCTTGCGGTCAGATGTTTTCTCTGAACTACCTCCCGGTAAAGACCGTGGGCTTTTGCATACCTCTCGTCTCTGATAACCTCCTGGCTCTCTTTGCGGAAGGTCTTTCTTATACTCTCTCTGTATATCCTGCATCCCTCATCCTCAAGGAGCTTCTTTATGAGCTCCGCCTTTGTCTGGTTTTCCCTTTCTCTTAACTTCTCGAGTATATCCTCAAGTTCTCTACTGTATTTTAGGCTTCTGGGTTTTTCTTTCAGATTGTAAACCTCTACAAGATTGGGAAGTATTGCCCTTACACCTTCGCCTGTCCTCCCGTTTGTCCTTAAAACCCTAAGCCCCAATAGCTCGGAGAGCTCCCTGTCCTTAATCTCTATGCCGAGTTTCTGAGCCTCATCCATCATGTTCAGGACAATTATGGTAGGAAGTTCGTGCTCAAGAAGTTCCACTGTGAGGAGAAGGTCTCTTTCCATGTTGGGGGCTTCTATGACATTGAGTATCAAGTCTGGTTTTTCCCTGGTCAGATAGTTGTAAGCAACCCATTCATCGTCGGACAGGGGCTCAAGGGTGTATATGCCTGGAAGGTCAACAAGCTCTATTTCGTAGTCCCAGAACCTTACTTTTCCCTCTCTCTTTTCAACGGTTACCCCTGGCCAGTTTCCTACTTTAAGGTTTGTGCCTGCAAGATGGTTAAGTATGCTTGTCTTTCCTACGTTGGGGTTGCCCGCAAGGGCTACCCTTATGCTTTTCATTGAACCTCTATACTCCTGGCAAGGTCCCTGCTTATAACAACTCTGGAGTTGTCCACCTTGAGAAGAAGGTTCCTTCCCACCTTCTGGAGAAGGGATACTTTCCTTCCCCTTCTCAAGCCCATAGCTTCAACTTTTTTGAGAACATCCTCCTTACCCATGAGTTCAAGGATGGTAACCTCCTGCCCTGGCTTCACCTCTTCAAGGTTCATAGCGCACCTCCTGGAAGAATTAGAAATTAATATACAATCCCAAAATTTTTATGTCAAGCTAAAACCTCCACAGAACACCCACCAGCACTCCGTAGTTTGCAAAACTCTCATGCCTGTTGAGGCTCTTATGAACTCCAAGGCTTATGTCAATGTCCTTTGAAGGATGAAAAAGGAAACCGAAGAGGATATGCAGGTCTTTCTTTCCGATGGACCTCTCCTGAGGTATAAGATACTTGAACTCTATACCCGCAGTTAGCCAGGGGTTAACATCTCCATAGGCGTGGAGATAAAGAGCGTATGAGTCTCTTAGCTCCTCTATGTGAGAGGCTTTTGTGTATCCGAGGTTCATGTTAAGGGTGACCCAGCTAAGCTTCCTCTCCACTATCAGGTTCAGGTTTGCGGTTGTCTTCTGGTATCCTATGCCCTTCTTTCCCGTGTTAAGGTTTAGATGGAGTTTGTATCCAATCCTGTAATCTCCGGGTTTTAAAGGCACATGCTTTATAAAAACCCCCAGGTCGTTTAGCCCTTCTAGTTTTGAACCGCTCTGATATCTGTAGGAGGAGTAGGGTATAAGCACCGCCATATCCATGTTTTCTCTAATACCTGCGGTGAGCTGAAGGATAGCATCTCTATGTCTTGTCCTGTCGTAATATCTAAAGTGGGCAAGGTTAAACTCCAGCTGAAACTTTCCCAAACCTCCCAGTGTGCCAGTATCTTCTGCGTTGAAGGGATAAAAGGCAAGGGCGGTATACGGCAGGGCTATAAGCAGGAAAGTTCCTCTCATGCCAATAAACTGAAACTCCATATCAATTATACCATATAAAAAACATCTCTGAACACCATGCCTTAGAGAGCTCAGAGCCTGGCTTCTTTTATGTTTTTTCTTCTAAAAGTTCCCGCGGAGACTTCAAAGAAAGCCCTCTGCAGTTCTATGAGCTGTTTTATACCCTCAAGCCCCAGCGTCAGCATACGGTCAAACTCCTCTCTGCTAAAGGAGTGTTCTTCTCCAAGGGCTTGCACCTCTGAAAGATAACCTGAGCCGGTGGCAACTACGTTCATATCCACCTCTGCGGATGAGTCCTCTTCAAAGTTGAGGTCAAGGAGTATCTGACCCTTTATTATACCAACGCTTACCGCCGCTACAAAGTCCTTTATGGGTGTAGAGCTTATAACACCCCCCTCGTAGAGCCTTAGGACCGCATCCGTCAGAGCTACAAAGGCACCTGTGATGCTTGCTGTCCTTGTTCCGCCGTCCGCCTGTATCACATCGCAGTCTATCCAGAAGGTCCTTTCGCCTACCTTGGTAAGGTCAAGGGCTGTTCTCATAGCTCTGCCTATCATCCTCTGTATCTCGTGGGTTCTTCCGCCTATCCTCCCCTGAACTGACTCTCTCATACTTCTGGTGTGCGTTGCCCTGGGGAGCATAGAATACTCCGCGGTTATCCAGCCCTGACCTTTGCCTTTAAGGAAGGGCGGAACGCCCTCCTGCACAGAGACGGTGCATATAACCTTTGTGTTTCCAAACTCCACAAGAACCGAGCCCTCAGGATGCTTCAGGTAGTCTCTGACTATCCTTACGGGTCTTAACTCACCCGCCCTCCTTCCGTCAGACCTCAAACCTTAGCCCCCAGAGCCTTAGCCTTTTCCACCGCCTCCTCTATGGTGCCCACCATGTAGAAAGCCATCTCGGGAAGGTGGTCGTAGTTTCCTGTGAGTATCTGGGCAAAGCTTCTTATGTTGTCCTCCAGTTTTACGTATTTACCTGCCATGCCGGTGAACTGCTCCGCCACGTGGAAGGGCTGTGCGAGGAACCTCTGAATTCTCCTTGCTCTGTTAACTATAGCTTTGTCCTCCTCTGAAAGCTCCTCCATACCCAGTATGGCTATTATCTCCTGAAGTTCCTTGTATCTCTGGAGTATCCTCTTGACCTCTGAGGCTACCCTGTAGTGCTCCTCTCCCACAAACTCAGGTGCCAGATACTTGGAAGTGGACTCAAGGGGGTCAACCGCAGGGTATATGCCGAGCTCTGCAAGCCTTCTGGCAAGAACTGTTGTAGCATCCAAATGGGCAAAAACCGAATAGGGTGCTGGGTCTGTTATGTCATCCACAGGAACGTATGCCCTGTATGGAGGTGAGAGAACCTTTCTTGGTGGAGGTTATCCTTTCCTGGACCTCACCCACGTCCGTGTTGAGGGTTGGCTGGTATCCCACCGCAGAGGGAAGCCTTCCCAGAAGGGTGGAAACCTCTGAACCCGCCTGAACGAACCTGAAGATGTTGTCTATGAAAACCAGAACATCCTGACCCTCCACATCCCTGAAGTATTCCGCCATGGTTATACCCGTCTGGGCAACCCTGAAGCGAACACCGGGTGGCTCGTTCATCTGTCCGTAGACCATCACAGTGTAAGGTAGAACCCCCGACTCTTTCATCTCATGCCAGAGGTCATTACCTTCTCTTGTTCTCTCGCCAACTCCTATAACCACAGAAAAGCCCTTGTGAAACTTGGCTATGTTGTGTATGAGCTCCTGCATCAGAACCGTCTTCCCAACGCCTGCACCGCCGAAGAGACCAACCTTTCCACCCTTTACATAAGGCTCGAGAAGGTCCACCACCTTTATACCTGTCTCCAGTATCTCCACCTTTGTGGATTGCTCCTCAAGGGGTGGAATTTAAACATGGGCCAGAACTCCTCAGCGTTCAACGGCCCGCCTCGTCTATGGGTTGACCTACCACATTGAATATCCTTCCAAGGGTTGGCCTTCCTACCGGGACCTTTATGGGTCCACCCAGATACTCCACCTCCTGACCCCTCACAAGCCCATCGGTGGCACCCATGGCAATACAACGCACCCTGCTCTCACCTATGTGCTGGGCAACCTCAAGGAAAAGCTCTTCCTCCGCCCAGTTTCCTCTGTCGTCTATGAACTTTCTTCTGGTCTTCAGACCGTGTCTGACAGGTGGAAGGTTCTTTTCTCCAAACTCCACGTCAATGACCGCACCTATAACCTGCACCAACTTACCTTTCATTTTTTACCTCCTGTATTGCTTCCTATCTATTATAACAGCTTTGTTTAAGAGAGAGGCAGGCTTTCAGAAGGCACTTAAAGAGTCTTCCGTAGGTATAAGGTGCAGGAGTTTGTGAAATATCACATAGTCCTTTTTTTCAAGTATGGAAGGAGTCAAAGGTTAGCCCTAAAGTTTAACAAAGTTTCTGTAAAAGGCACAGCTCTGTTGAGGCTTTCTCGGGGTAGCTTTTTTCCAACCCTTGATAGTCAGGCACCTTGTGAGTGTTTGACAATAGCTCGCCAATTCTCTTCAGTTAGCTTCCGCCGGAGTAATTGACTACCTTCCTTCTCATAGGTCTTATTTGTATGGACTTTATCCTGTGAGATACTCCCATTCTTTCCGCCCATCAGAGCATTTAGCTTTTGAACTTTCTGTGCTTTTTACTAAGTCATTTTCCTCTGTAAACTTCATGCCAAGGACTATTTTGCTGTGCCTGTAGGGTGGTTCACTTTTTTTGAAAAGCCTTATCTTATGCCCTATACTATAAATCTTATGGTGGATATTCTAAGAACCTACCGCCTTATACCCCTTGAGGAAGGTGAAGGGCACATCAAGGTGGTAGCTCCTAAGAATGTGGAACCTCTGCTCCTTGAGGAGCTGCGCTTCAGCACGGGCAAGGAGGTCATACCCCTTTTCCTTCCAGAGGAAGAGTTTACACAGAGGCTTCAGGAAGTGCTGGCTCAGGAGGAGGTGCGTATAGAGGGGGATTTTGAGGAAAGAGAAATAAGGGACATACTCTACGAAGAGGAAACAAGCCCCGCGGTCAGCTTTGTGAACCAGACGCTCATAAAGGCGGTCAACACGGGAGCCTCGGATGTGCACATAGAGCCTTATGAGGGTCAGGCGGTTGTCAGGGTCAGGCTTGATGGCGTGCTTCACGAGTATACCCGTATACCCCTCTCTCTTCAGGAGCAGGTGGTTTCCCGTATAAAGGTGCTGGCAAACCTGAATGTGGCGGAGAGAAGGGTTCCTCAGGATGGCAAGATTGCGGTAAAGGTGGGTGCAAGACATTTAGACATAAGGGTCTCAGTAGTGCCAACTGTTTTTGGCGAGAGGGTGGTTCTCAGGCTTTTGGAAAAGGGTGGTAAGCTTCTGAGACTGGAGGACCTTGGTCTGTGGGAGGAAGACCTTTTAAGGCTTAGAAGACTCTCCCAGAAGCCCTACGGTATAGTGCTGGCTACAGGTCCTACCGGTGCGGGTAAGAGCACCACCCTTTACGCCATGATACTGGAAGTGAAAAGCCCAAGGAGGAACATCATCACCATAGAGGACCCGCCGGAGTATCAGATAGAGGGAGTAAGTCAGATACAGGTAAACCCAAAAGTAGGTCTTACCTTTGCCACAGGTCTCAGGGCAGTCCTCAGACAGGACCCGGACGTAATAATGGTGGGCGAGATAAGGGACTCCGAGACTGCGGAGATTGCGGTCCAGTCCGCACTTACAGGTCACCTGGTGCTTTCCACCCTTCACACCAACGATGCACCATCTGCCATAACCAGGCTCTTTGACCTGGGGGTAGAACCCTTTCTCATAGCCTCCGCCCTTGAGGGTGTAGTTGCCCAGAGGCTTGTAAGAAAAATATGTAATCATTGTAAGGAAGCCTACCAGCCTTCTGTGGAAGAACTCTCCGAACTTGGTCTTTCTGGAGAATATGTCTTTTACAGGGGAAGGGGTTGTGAACATTGTATGGGAACAGGCTACAGGGGAAGGACGGGCATATACGAGGTTCTGGAAGTGGAGGAAGAGCTCAAAAAAACTATAATTAAAACCCAGGATGCGGTCGAGCTCAAAAACTTTGCTCGCAGGCGTGGCTTTAAGAGCATGCTGGAGGATGGTATAAGAAAGGTTCTGGCAGGTATAACCACTCCTGAGGAAGTGCTCAGGGCTGTAAAGGCGGAGGAATAGGATGTTTTCAGGAGAAATCACCTCCGGATTAGTGGTATGATAAGGAAGGTTGTAACCGCAAAGGATGGTGAAAAATCCCTGAGCGTGGAATACAATCCCCTCTCAGGGGAGTGGCGCCTTTCCTCAAGGACGGGCAAGACAATATGTTCTGTGCCCTCTGACAGGTCTCTTGTCAAGTTTGAGGACTTCGGGGGCGAGGAGAAAAAAGCTGTTCTGGAAAAACTGAGGACCTATTCAAGGGAGAGGTTTCCTGAAAGCAGGTATGACATAAGCTTAATGAATAACAGAGTTTATCTTGCCCTGTGCAGAGACTGTGCTGACTGTGAAGAGGTTGAGCTTGAGCCCTTTGCTCTTGCAAGGCTTTACAGCCTGCACTCTCAGGAGGGTTTCATCATAGACTGGGGCAGGAGGAAGACGGTTTTTGTGGAGGTGAAAGAAGGTCTGCTTCAGTCCTTTCGCGTGGTGCTGAAGGGGGGTGACTACATAACGCAGAAGCTTTCAGAGAGCAGAAACATAAGCCTGGAAGAGGGAGAAAGACTAAAAAGACTTGAGGGTATGAACCTGAAGGAGGTGGAAGAGGCGGCGAAGTATATCCTTGAGCTTTCCGGTTATTCAGTTGAGGGAAAGGTTTTTCTAACCGGTGGGGGCTCAAGGTTGAGGGGTTTGAGAAGCCTCTTTCCAGAGAGTGTGGGGCTTGACCTGTGCGAGCCGGAGTATGCGGTCTGTCTTGGTGTTTGCCTGAGAGAGGTTCTTAAAAACCCTTATCCCGATTTCAGAAAGAAGGGTTTAACGCAGGAGGACCTTAGAAGGCTCGCTTATGTGGGTGGTGGTATTCTCGTAGCTTTTGCCTTAAGTTTGCTTAGCATGCAAAAGTTATACTCTGTGGAGAGCCTCAGAGATGCGCAGAGGGCGGAGTTTAAAAAGCTCTTTCCAAAAGAGCCGATAGTTTCTCTCCACCAGCAGGTGAAGGCGAAGGTGTCCACCGGAGAGGAGTTCAGACTTACAAAGTTGCTTATTAAGGCTCAGGAAAACCTCAAGCCGGGTATGAAGCTCTACAGCTTTGAGTATGCGGAGGGAAGGCTCACCTTAAAAGGTGAGGCGGATAGAAGCCTCCTTGAAGGTGTAAAATTTCATTCCACAAAGGAAACACCCGCGGGAAGGGTGGAGTTTGAACTGAGAGTGCCATGAGCCTGGGCAGGTTAAACCTTATACTTTTTCTCTTTACACTTGTCCTGACCGCCCTTCTCCTTGACAGGTATTACAGGCTCAGGGAACACTACTACAGTGAATACCTGCGCCACAAAGAGGTTATGCTACTTTTGAAAAACTACCAGACAAAGCAGAAGGCAGTTCTGGATGAGAACTTTGTGAGACAGAGGCTTTCGGAAGCTGGTGCGGACTTCCTCTCTTTCAAGCAGGTAGATGTGGGTTACGAAGTAAAGGCAAAAAACCTAAAGGGTGAGAACATACCTAAGCTCCTTTACTCTCTGGAGAGTGCGGGTATCGAGATACTCAGGCTCAGGTTGGTGGACAACACGGGTCAGGGTATTTATGAACTGGATGCGACCCTAAGATGACCCTGGTTCTTGCTCTTACCCTCTTTCTCAGTGCCAGCCTGCTACTTCTGGACCTTTTCACCGCTGTAAGAAGCACACAGGTCACCCTACAGCAGGTTTATGCAAGGACACAGGCTCTTTATGTGTTCAAGTCAGCCCTACCCTTAGTCCTTGCCATTCTGAGGAGCGACGACCCTTCGGTGGACCATTTGGGAGAGCGGTGGGCTTATCCTATTAGCTTCAGGACGGAGAGGGGTGAACTTACCCTGACCATTTACGACGAGGACAGGTTTATAAATCTGAACACCGCAGGAGAGCATCAGGAGCTCTTCAGGCATCTCTTTTCCTCTCTGAGGATTGAGCAGGAATACCTTGACAGGCTTCTTATATGGATAGGTAAAAAGGAGGGCTCCTTTGAGAGCCAGTATCCTATAAAGAGGGCTCCCCTTCATTCAAAGGAGGAACTCCTCTATCTTGGCTTTAAGCCCGAGGACCTTCAGGGTAAGACTCTGGGGGAGAACTTCTACCCAGGGCTCTGGAGCCTTACGACCACCTTTTCCTCCGGCAAGGTAAACCTGAACACCGCACCCCTTCATGTGCTTACCTCTCTTGACAGAGCCATAGACCACACCCTTGCAAGCAAAATAGTGGATAGAAGAATAAGGCAACCTTTCAGGAGACCGGAGGATCTGGTGATGGTGGAGGGTTTTACCCTTGACATGCTTTACAGGATGAGGAACTATGTGGATACAAAAAGCAGGTTCTTTCATGTGGTGATGGACTTAAAGAGTGGGGGTTATTCTCTGAGCTTTTCCGCCATATACGACCGACAGGAGGGGAGGTTTGTCTATAAGAAGATACAATGAGCTCCTTCTCTACAGCCTTCTAATCTTAAGCCTATTCTTCCACAGGTTTTATGGACTGCCAAACCTGAGCCTCCTTTTACTGCTTTTACCTCTTGCTTTCCTACCCTCAGAAAGGTTTGGCTTAAGAAGCCCCTGGAACTTAAGCCTTCTTATGCTTCCTCTTCTTTACCTTCTATACCCAAGGAATTTTTTGGGGCTTTCACTTCAAGCCTTTGGGGAGGAGCTCTTTTTCAGAGGCTATCTCATGCGGAGCTTTTCAAACCTTAGAGTTTCTCTCCTGTTTACCATACCCCATGTGATACTTTACGGAGACCTCTGGTCCTGGCTTACCTTTTTTCCCTCCCTTTTCTATGGCTTCATCTACCAAAAGACCACCTCCTTGGCTCTGGTCAGCGTTCTTCATCTGAGCAGTAATGTGCTCTGGTTTAGGTTTTTACATCCCTTCCTTTCCCAGAGCTCTCTTGTAAGCTTTTAAAGTGTTAAGGAGCAATGCGGTCACTGTCATGGGACCTACACCGCCCGGCACGGGTGTTATAGCGTAGGCTTTCTCCTTTACCTCCTCAAAGTCCACATCCCCCACTATCCTATTGCCCACCCTTGATATACCCACATCCACCACCACAGCTCCCTCTTTTACCATGTGTGCCTTTATGAGACCGGGCACACCCGTGGCGGACACGAGCACCTCCGCCCTTCTGGTATGTTCTCCTATGTCCCTCGTGTGTATATGACATACGCTTACGGTTGCTTCTCTCCAGAGCATAAGAAGACTGAGGGGTCTACCCACTATGAAGCCTGCGCCCACAATCACCACTTCCTTACCCTTTAGCTCAACTCCATAGTGTTTCAGAAGCAGGTCTATGCCGAGGGGTGTGCAGGGGATAAACCCATCTTCCATACGGGCCACAAGCCTTCCCATGTTCTCGGGATGGAAGCCATCCACATCCTTTTTGGGGCTTATGGCAGGTATAACCTCCTGCTGGTTTATCTGAGGTGGAAGGGGGAGCTGAAGAAGGATACCGTCCACCTCCTCTTCTGAGTTAAGCTGGGCTAAAAGCTCAAGGAGTTCCTCGGTGGTGGTGTTTGTGGGAAGACGGTAGACCATAGACCTTATACCCACCTTTTCACAGGCTCTTTCCTTGTTTGCCACATATACCTGACTGGCAGGGTCATCACCTACCAGAACCACTGCAAGGGTTGGAGGTCTTAAACCAAGGTTCGCATACCCCTCTATCTCCTTTCTTATCTCATCCCTGAGTTTTTCAGAGAGGGACCTGCCGTCAAGGAGCAAGCTCACTGCCTTTTCCATTTCGTTCCTGCGGGCGTATCTTCAAGGATTATACCCAGCTCTCCCAGTTTTTCCCTGATAAGGTCTGCCACATAGTAGACCTTCTCCTTCCTTACAAGGCTGCGGACTTCCACCAGCAGTTCTACCAGCCTATCGTCCAGAACCCTACCAGCTTCCAGCTCCCTACGGACCACCTTCTCCACCTTGCATTCAGGTCTGTAATCCTCAAGCAGTCCAAATACACCCTTAAGGTTTTTGTGGATGGAATTAACCGCAAACTCGTAAGCCTGGAGCTCCTGAGTGGATATCCTCCCCTCCGAAAAAACTTTGTTCTTTACCCTGTTCAGCTCGCTTACAAGGTTGTAAATCACCGCCAGAGCTTGGGGCGTGTTGAAGTCCTCGCTCAGAGCCCGAAAGAAACCCTCTTCCGCGGACTTGACCCTATCAAAAAGTGGATGTGTGCCCTTCTCCTCATAGGTGGGTATTTTTTTCAGGAGCTCAAGGTCTTCAAGACTGTTCAGAAGCCTTTCATAAGCTCTTCTGGTTTCTTCCATCTTATCCCAGGAAAAGTCCAGAGGGCTTCTGTAGTGGGTAAACAAAACAAGCAGGCGGAGTATGTCCGGATGGTATTTTGAGTTTATCTCTCTCAGGGTTACGTAGTTACCCAGGGACTTGGACATTTTCTGTCCACCCACAGTTACGAGCCCGTTGTGAACCCAGTATCTTGCAAAGGGTTTGCCTGTCAGGGCTTCCGCCTGAGCTATTTCGTTCTCATGGTGAGGGAAAACAAGGTCAAGACCCCCACCATGTATATCGATGGTATCCCCCAGATGCTTGAATATCATGGCAACGCACTCGGTGTGCCAGCCCGGTCTTCCCGGTCCCCAGGGTGAAGCCCAGGCAGGCTCCCCCGCTTTGGCGGACTTCCAGAGGGCAAAGTCCAGAGGGTTCCTCTTCTTCTCCGAGGGCTCCACTCTGGCACCAGCTTCCAGCTCCTCCGTGTTTCTCTTAGATAGCTTTCCATACTCCGGAAAGGCGGACACAGAAAAGTAAACATCTCCCCCCGACTGGTAGGCATAGCCCTTCTCCACAAGACCCTTTATAACCTCAATTATCTCCGGCAGGTGCTCGGTAACCCTCGGTTCCACATCCGCAGGCTTTACCCTTAGGTTTTCCATATCAAGGTAATAGCTTGCTATGTATCGGTTGGCTATGTTCATAAAGTCGGTGCATTCCTGTTTTGCCCTATTTATTATCTTGTCGTCTATGTCTGTAAAATTCCTCAGAAAACGAACCCTGTAGCCCAGATGCTCGAGAAACCTCCGGAGGACATCAAAAACTATAAGGCTCCTTCCGTGACCCACATGAGAATCGTCGTAGACGGTCACACCGCAGGTGTATATAAGCACGTTGGGTGGGTTTATGGGAACAAATTCCTCAATCCTGCCTGTAAGGGTGTTGTATATGCGGAGGCTCATAGTAGTATTTTAGCAAAAGTCACCTAAGAAACCATGGTTTTGCGTGGATTGAGTTTCTGGATATCAACCTTTATTCTCAAAGCTTTGATGGTAAGATTTGTAACCAAGTCTTTAACCTGAGGTGTGGAATAATTGTCCTCGCCCAAATATACTCCTTAAAAAAGCAGGAGGTTTACACCTGAGAAGATGGTCTGGTGATTTGAAGTCTTTAGATGGTAAAATAGCAGAGGTATGGGTTTTCTGGACCGTTTTAGAAAAAGAGAAGAAAAGGAGGTTCTATGGACAAAGTGTGATAGTTGTAAGTCTCTTCTTTACATACCGGAGCTAAAAGCTAACCTGAATGTTTGCCCCAGATGCCAGCACCACTTTAATCTATCCGCAAGGGAAAGGCTCAACCATCTACTGCAGGAATACCAGCTTCTCTTTGAGAACCTAAAACCCACAGACCCTCTTAACTTCAGAGATACCAAGAGTTACAGAGACAGGTTAAAGCAGGCGCAGGAACAGACAGGTATTTCTGAAGCCATGCTTGTGGCGGAGGGTATGCTGGTGGATGAGAGGGTTGTCCTTGCGGTTATGGACTTTGGATTTATAGGTGGTAGTATGGGGTCTGTGGTAGGAGAGAGGTTCTACAGGGCATGCAAACACGCCAGCGAAAGGGGCTTCCCCCTTATTGGGGTGATAACCTCAGGCGGTGCCCGTATGCAGGAAGGTATTCTTTCCCTGATGCAAATGGCAAAGACGTCTTTAGGTGTGGGATACCTTAAAAAGAGGGGGATACCCTACATAACTGTGCTTACTGACCCAACCACGGGCGGCGTCTCCGCCAGCTTTGCTTTCCTGGGAGACATAATCCTGGCAGAGCCAGGAGCTCTTATAGGCTTTGCAGGTCCGAGGGTCATAGAACAGACCATAAAGCAGCAACTGCCCGAGGGTTTTCAAAGGTCCGACTTTTTACTGGAGAAGGGTATGGTGGATATGGTGGTGCACCGTAAAGACCTCAAGGATACCCTCCACACCCTTGTAAAGTTTGCCACTTACTGGAGAAGGCATGTGGAGGTTTGAAGAGGAGCACCCCTTTGCCTTAGCTTACAGGCTTGTGGAAGAGGGTAAGCTTGACCCCTGGGATGTGGACATATCCGCCCTCGCAAAGGCTTATCTGGAAGAGATAAGAAGGCATGAACTCTTAGACCTGAGGGTGCCCGCAAGGGCTGTTCTGGCTGCCTCCTTTCTTCTCAAAAAGCAGGCGGAGGTCCTTTTCCCGGAGCCAAAGCAGAAGAGAGAAAGGAAGAGGATGACCCTTGAGGAGATAGTTCAGCAGTTTGAGAGCCAGCAGGAGGACCTTCAGGAAGAACTGAACCAGAAACTTGAAAGGATAAAGAAAGTGGTAAGGAAGGTAGCCACGGGAACCCGGAGAAATATCAGAAAAGAAAAAAGGTTTCCTATACATGTATCAAAGTTTGAAGATGCCCTTCTGGAGCTGAAAGAGTTCTTCAAAAAGGGTGGAGAGACCTTCTCCTTCTACCGACTGGTGATGGGGAAGAGCCTTGTCCCTTATCTTATGGCTCTCATGGTGCTTTATCAGGATGGACTTGTGGACATAGAACAGGAAAGACCTTACGAAGACCTTAAAATAAGATGTATGGCAGGAGAACACCATGATTGAGCTGAAGTTCAACCAGGAGGGGCTAATACCCGTTATCGTGCAGGACTACAGGACGGGTGAGGTCAGGATGTTTGCCTGGGCAAACAGGGAAGCCATAGAAAGGACCCTTCAGACAGGCTACGCCCACTATTACTCAAGGTCAAGGGGAAGGCTCTGGAAAAAGGGGGAAAGCTCCGGAGAGTTACAAAGATTGGTAGAGATAAGGGTGGACTGCGACCAGGATGCCCTCCTTTACATAGTGGAGCAGGAAAAGAACAGGGCATGCCACACGGGCGAGAGAAACTGTTTTTTCACAGACCTTCAGGGTAAGGAAAGTAAGGGCGTGCTACCCTTTGAGAGCCTACAGAGGCTTCAGGAGATTATAACCAGAAGGCTGGAGGAGACGCCTGAGGGTTCTTACACGGTAAAGCTCTACAGAGAGGGTGAGGACAGGATACTTCAGAAGTTTGGTGAAGAAGCCATAGAGACCCTCTTAGCTCTCAAAAGGGGCGTAAAGGAAGAGATAAAGTCCGAGACCTCTGACATGCTCTACCACCTGCTTCTCATGCTCACACTGAGGGGTGTGGGTATAGAGGAAGTCCTTCAGGAACTTGCGGACAGGATTAAGTAAGATTAAGATTTTCCTATGAAGTTTCTCCTTCTTCTGCTCCTTTTCTTAAGCCTGACCCAGGCAAAGGTTTTCGTGGCTCGCTGGCAGGAGGCGGTCACACCCCTTATGGTTGACTACATAAAGAGGAGCTTGCAGAAGGCGGAGGGTGAAGGGGGGACTGTCTTTATCCTCGAGCTTAACACGCCCGGCGGGCTGGAAAGTTCCATGAGAGAGGTGGTTCAGGAGTTTCAGAGAACTCCACTGCCGGTGGTTGTGTTCGTATCACCTCCGGGTGGTCGTGCCGCCTCCGCAGGTGCCATAATAACTATCTCCGCAGAAGTGGCGGTCATGGCACCGGGAACCAACATAGGGGCGGCAACACCCGTGCAGATGGGTGGTGAGAAGATGGAAGAGGCTATGAAAGAAAAAGTCATGCAGGACATGCTCGCCTTTGTTCCGGAGCATAGCAAAGGAAAAGGGGAGAAACCCGGAGGTGGTGGAAAAAATGGTAAAGGAAGCCATCTCCCTGACGCCGGAGGAAGCCCTTAAAGAGAGAGTTATAGACTTTATAGCCACCGACAGGGCTGACCTTCTGAAAAAGCTGGAAGGTAGAGTGGTAAAAAAGCAAGGTAGAGAAACCACCCTAAAGACCCAGGGCGTCTCTCAGGTGGAGATAGGAAAGAGCCTGAGAGAGGAGCTCCTCAGCATTATAACCAACCCAACTGTAGCCTATATGCTACTCCTCATAGGTTTTTATGGCATCTTTTTTGAGCTATACAACCCCGGAGCCATCATACCCGGCACCGTGGGCATCATATGTCTGCTCCTTGGGCTTTACGGTCTTGGTGTGATAGGAATAAACTGGCTCGGTCTCCTTTTGATACTGGCGGGCATACTTCTTCTTGTCCTTGAGCTTATCACTCCAACCTTTGGAGGTCTTGCCTTGGCAGGGGCAATAGCACTTGCCCTTGGCTCTCTAATCCTCATAAGTCCCGAATCACCTTATGGAGACATACCCATAGGCATGGTAGCCACTATGGTCCTGCTTACGGTGGCTTTCTTCCTCTTTGCAGGCAGGCTCGGGCTTAGAGCTCAGAGGTTGAAGAAGATGCTGGGCACAGAGGAGCTCCTGGGAGCTCAGGGAGAAGCTTATACGGACTTTGTGGAAGGTAAGGGTAAAGTCTTCGTGCACGGTGAGATATGGAACGCGGTGAGCGATGAACCTATAAGGAGGGGAGAACCGGTAATTGTGGAGGAGATAAGGGGTATGGTGCTGAAGGTGAGGAAAGGCTAAACGGAGAGGGCGGGATTCGAACCCGCGGTGCGGGGTTAACCGCACACAGCATTTCCAGTGCTGCACCTTCGGCCACTCGGTCACCTCTCCTTTCGAGTAAGTATTATAATATCTCCACATCATGAAAGTTGCCAGCATAGATGTAGGCTCTTACTCTATAAGGCTCAGTGTTGCCAGTATAAACAGGGGGCTTGAGATAATTCACGAGGAGGGAAAGATAACTGCCCTTGCCACTGGACTGAAGGAAGAAGGTGTCATAAGAAAGGACAGGATGGAGGAAACCATAGAAACTATAGGGGATTTCCTCAAAAAGGCTAAATCTATGGGTGCGGAGCGCGTAAAGGTGGTGGGCACAGAAGCCCTCAGAAGGGCAAGCAATGCCTCGGAATTTATCCAAAAGCTAAGAGAAGCCACCAAACTGGAGCTTAAGGTGATAACCCCAGAAGAGGAGGGAAGATACGCCTTCCTGTCCGTTGCCTACTCTCTAAAGCCAGGGGGAAGGTTCTGCCTCATAGACCAGGGGGGAGGCTCCACCGAGTTTGTGTGTGGAAGAGGATACCAGCTGGAAAGCCTGAGGTCTTTCCCCTTCGGTATAGTGAACCTCACAGAAGAGTTCATCCACAGCGACCCGCCAAAAAACTACGAGCTTGAATCTCTGAAGAACTTTCTGGACGAGCACATAAAAGGAGTTGTCCAGCCCTGCGATGAACTTATAGGTCTTGGTGGCACCATAACCACGGTGGCTGCCATAGAATATGGCATATACCCTTATAGGGGTGAGGAGGTGCATGGAAAGGTGCTACCTCTTGACAGGCTTATGTTCTGGCTTGAGACCCTGAGTTCCATGAAGGAAAGTCAGAGAGTGTCAAGTTTTCCCCACATAGAACCAAAGAGGGCAAAGGTTATAATACCTGGGCTTCTTATATTTTACAGGGCTATGATGCTCTTTGGTAAGGACAGCATAAGGGTAAGCGACTGGGGGCTGAAGGAGGGCGTGCTTGTGGAAGAGCTCCTTAATAGTTTATAATTTATCCTGTGAGGCGGCGTAGCTCAGCTGGTTAGAGCGGAGATCTCATAAGTCTCAGGTCGGAGGTTCGAGTCCTCCCGCCGCCACTATTCCACAGAAACCCTTCTCTGAAGCTGATAGAGCCTTATGACCTCATCCACCCTGTTGGCATCTTCAGGGTTTTTATCCTCCCTTATAAAGCTCACAGCTCTCGGGAAACGCAGAGCATAGCCCGGCTCCCCAGTTGTCATACCAGCCGTGTGGAGGGGTGACCTTGTTATCTCATCCGCGTTCACCGTTATCACATAACGGGGTTCTACCCATACATCCACTTCCATCAGGCTGTCTACCCTTGGATGCTTGTGGTCAAGCTTTATGAGGTCAAGCCTACCTTTGAGGCTTATCCACTCCTCTTCAGTAAAGCCAGAACCAACCTTGCTAACTGTCTTGAAGGTATCTGTAGAGGGTTCATAGACAGCCACCAGCAGTCCACCTATGCCTAACTTTGCCCTTGCACCCCTTCCGTAGTAGTAGCCTACTATAACCACGTCCACCGTGTCCGCCAGACTACCTCTATAACTTCTTTTGAGTTTTATCCAGTTGAAGTTCCTTGAGCCTGCGGTGTAGGGTGCGTCAAGTCTTTTTGCCATTATACCTTCCAGTCCTCTTGTAATTGCATCCTCGAAGAAGGCTTCTATCTCTCTTGCGCTGTCGGTAATCAGCATCTCTGAAAGCCTGAGAGTGTCGCCTTTTGAAAGGAGCTCTTCCAGTTTTGCTCTTCTTTCAATAAAGGGTTTGACCGTATAGTCTTCATCCTCAAGGAAGAGAAGGTCAAAGCAGAAAAGCTTTAAGGGATAATCCTTTGCATACTCTTCCACCCGGTATTTTCTCTTCCTCTGAATTGTTACCTGAAAGGGGTAGAACTCGCCCGTCTCCTCGTTCAGAGTAAGGGCTTCACCCTCAAGGACAATTCTATGAGCCCTCACATTCTCAAGAACACCCTTAACTATGTCAGGAAACATCTCGGTCATGCGTTCAAGGTTTCTCGAGTATAAATCCACTCTCCGTCCATCCTTGTGAACCTGAAGCCTGAAGCCGTCATATTTTGCCTCCACCGCACACCTGCCAAGCCTTCTCACTATCTCCTCCGCATCCGCCACCCGCTCCGCAAGAGCCATCCTTATGGGGTAACCCGGCTGAACGCGGAACTCCTCAAGAGCTCCCGCACCACCTTCCCTTAACCTTTTAGCCACAAGCCCAAGGTCGGAGCATAGATTGTAAGCTCTCTCCACAAGAGGCTTTACCGCTCTGTCTCCAGCTACCAAAGAGAGGGCATCTATGATGGTGGCATCTCCCACCCCAAGCCTTAGCCTTCCCAGGATAACCCTGACCGCATACTTGGCTTCAAAACCGGAAAGACCTTTCAGTAAGCTCATCAGCTTCATAACCTTGTCAAGAGTGCCCCTGCTCCGGGCTATGGCTAGGAGCTCCTCGTATACCCGAGAAAGGCTAAGCCCCTTCCTGCCAGTTTATCAACTCCTGAGCTGTCTCTCCCAGGTCTCCCCCTCTCTTTGTAAAGGGTTTCTACCTGCTTTACCCTGACGCCACAGGCTTTGGATAGGGCTTCCACAAGAAGCTTCTCCGATAAACCAAACTCCACACCCCTGAAGGCAGGCAGAAGCTCACCGAGGGTTAGATATACTACCTTGTCTATCTCCTCCAGCTCCGCCCTCTCCAGAATTTCTCTAAGTATGTCCGCCATTTCCAGTCTGCTGGTGGTTTGCTCAAGCCTGTGAAAGCACTCGGAGAGTTCCTTAAAGAGCATGCTAAAATTCTACCCTACAGACCACCCAGAAGTATCAAACCTTCAAGGTCTTTTACGAACTGGCTTGCGCTCCTTCCTGAGAAACCTTTCTGTAAAGCCCATTGAAGGGCGAGCCTTTCCAGTTTTTCTCCCTCCACCTCTAACCCCCTCAGGTTTACCAGATGCCTTACTATGGAAAGATACTGTTCCTTTCCAAAGGCAAAAAAGCCCAGCCTTATGCCAAAACGTTCTACCAGTGAGAACCTCTCAGAGTAACTTTCCTCAGGAAACCTTTCTTCCTCCTCTCTTTCCCGTATCAGATGCCTCCGGTTTGAGGTGGCGTATATAAGCACATTTGAAGGTCTTTCTTCAATGTCACCTTCCATCATGGACTTCAGCATCCTGAGGTTTTCCTCTCCAGGCTCAAAGGAAAGGTCGTCAAAGAATAGGATAAACTTCTCCTTTCTGCCTCTTAACAATCCGTAGAGCTCTGAGAGGTGCCCTATATCCATCCTGTAGACCTGCACTATCCTGAGACCCTCTGCGGCGAACAACCCCAGCAAAGACTTGACCAGTGATGACTTGCCCGTGCCCCTTTCCCCCCAAAGGAGGGCGTCGTTGGCTGGCAATCCTGCTACCAGCTGATGGGTGTTCCTCCTGAGTATTTCCTTCTGAGCATCTATATGGAGAAGGCTGTGAAAGTCCGGTATGCTTGGTTTTTCCACGGGCTGGAGCTCCCCCTCTCTAAAGCGAAAAGCCAAAAATCTCTCTATCCTATCTAACCCCATTTTAGTTTTTCTCTGAGTATGTTAAAGAAGCTCCTTTTTGGGTTTGGGTACATCAGGCAGTAATGCTCTGACTTTTTGACCAGCACCCTATCACCCCTTTTCAGGCTCATACCTTCCTGCCCGTCAAGGGTCAGGTATGCCATGTGGTCCTCCGAGAGGTTTAGTAGCTTTACTTCAAAGTCGGGTGGAAGGAGAAGGGGTCTGTTGGAAAGGGTGTGAGGACAGATGGGGACAAAGAGCAGGGCTTCTGAAAGGGGATATAGGATGGGACCGCCTGCAGATAAGGCGTAGGCGGTGGAGCCCGTGGGTGAGGAGAGTATGACACCATCCCCGTATACCCTGAGCACCTGTTCTCCTTCCACCAGCACATCCACCTCCACCATACGGGCGAGGCTTTCCTTGGATATGACCACGTCGTTAAGGTAGTCTCCCAGGTATGTCTCCTGAGTTCCCCTCAATATAGTGGCGGACAACATCATCCTCTTCTGGGGCTTTATGTTACCCTTTAAGAGGCTTTCTATGACCCCCTTTACTTCTTCCCTTTCCACCTCCGTCAGGAAGCCAAACCTCCCCTGATTTACGCCCAGAAGGGGCACGCCTTCCCTGGAGGCAAGCCTGGCACCTGCCAGAAAAGTGCCATCACCACCCACAACCACCATAAGAGCAAAAGACCCAACCTCCGGCTTTTTCTTTTCTTCTCTTCTGTTGATGAAAACCTCCACCTCAAGACCAGAACTTCTCAAAGTTTCCCTCACTACCTCCGAGGTCTGAAGGGCAGGGGGCGAGTCTTTCACAAAAAGGAGCACTCTCATAAGAGCCTATCAACTATCTCACACAGCACATGTCCAAGGGTTATATGGCACTCCTGTATCCTTGCGGTGTCATAAGAAGGCACCACAAAGCTGTAGTGGGCTACCTCCACCACTTTACCACCCCCCTTGCCTGTGAAAGCCACCGTGGTAGCACCCAGGTCATGAGCTTTCATAAGTCCTCTCAGCACGTTAGGCGAGTTCCCTGAAGTGGTTATACCTATACTTATATCCCCGGGCATGCAGAGGGCTTCCATCTGCCTTTCAAAGATAGTCTCAAAGCCATAGTCGTTGCTAACTGCGGTGAGGATAGAAGTATCTGTGGTAAGAGCTAAAGCCGGCAGGGCTCTTCTCTCCTTTCTGAACCTGCCCACTATCTCCGCTGCAATGTGCTGAGCATCCGCCGCACTCCCCCCGTTACCAAAGAGGAGAACTTTGTTACCATCCTTGAGAGCTCTCGCCATTATCTGTCCCACTTCCAGAATTCTCTCCGCATACAGCTCCACAAAGGCAAGCTTTGTTTCCGCGCTTTCCTTGAAGGAGTTTATAACGAGGTCAAGCATTCTTATAGTATAGAACAAAACCCTTTTATGAAGGTTGTTCATGGGTGGTATACAATATACCTATGCCCTTAATAAGGGATATAGAAGAGGTGAAAAGGTTTATAGGGGGGACATCGCGAAGGACTGCGGTTTATGTGGGGTGTGACTCAAGACAGGTAAAGAACCATACCCTCTTCGTCTCCGTTGTGGTGGTTCACATAGACTCCTCAAGGGGTGCCAAGATATTCTGGAAGATAGAAAAAGTTCCTCGCATAAGGTCTCTGAGGCAGAGGTTACTGGAGGAGGTAAGCAGGGCGGTCTACCTTGCCCTTGAGATATCTGAAGTGGTAGGTGAAAGACCCTTTGAGGTTCACCTTGACATAAATCCAAACCCTGAGCATAACTCCAGCATCATACTAAAGGAAGCGGTAGGCTATGTGCTCGCTCAGGGTTTAAAACCTGTGGTAAAGCCCCACTCCATAGCAGCAACCACCGTTGCGGACTACATCACCGGCAAGTATTAGAACACATACTCACCGGAGACAAGCTTTTCATAGAAGCTCTGGGGAAGGAAGGCATGTCTGTGCATGTCTTCGGAGTATAGCCTGGTATGAACCTTTACCTCCCTTGAGGGTTCTCTTACCGGATGTTTCTTGGAAGCTATGGACATGGTCCACCAGTAGCCCGCATAACCCGGTATGACCGCGGTGTAAAGGTCCACTATGGGGAAGACCTTTTTAAGTGCCTTCTGTATTCTACGGACTATTTCTATATGGTAGTGTATGGATTCTGTCTGTCCTACGTAGATGCCCCCTTCCTTGAGAGCTCTGAACACATACCTGAAAAACTCCTCGGTGGTAAGCACATGGGCGAAGCCCACGGGGTCTGTTGAGTCCACTATTATTACATCAAACTCCTCTTCATAGTCCTGTATGTATTTGTATCCATCCTCATTAAGGATGATAGCCCTGGGGTCTTCAAAAGCCACAGCCATGGTGGGCAGAAACCTCTTTGAAACCTCTATAACCTCCCTGTCTATGTCCACAAGCACAGCTCTCTTTACCTCAGGATGTTTTAAAACCTCTCTGAGCACTCCCCCATCGCCTCCACCCACTATGAGCACATTCTCAGGTTTAGGATGGGCGTAGAGGGGTACATGTGCCATGAACTCATGGTATATGAACTCATACCTTTCATCGCACTGAGCCACACCATCTAAAACCAGTATCCTTCCAAAGTGGGGTGATTCCACCACCATTATCTCCTGATACTCGCTCTTGCCGTGATAGAGAACGTTGCTTATGGGGTAGCAGTGCCTTATGGGTGCGTAGGGGTCTCTTTCCATAAAGAAGGTATCCATCATCTCTGCTCACCTCTCATCCTTTTTTCTTATGAAGAGATTATAACTAAAAAAACTCTCCAAACAGCTTTCCTGTTCACTAAACCACTCTTTTTAGCCTTTCCTCTCTGGTTATTATGTCTATAATCCTTACGCCAAACTTATCCTCCACTATTACTATCTCACCCTTTGCCACCAGCTTACCGTTTACCTTTATGTCAACTGGCGTTTCTACTTTTTGCTCCAGCTCCACCACAGACCCCGGTGTAAGGTGCAGCAATTCACCCAGCGTCAAAATCGTAGAGCCTACCACCACCTCTACCCTGAGAGGTATGTCCAGATACCTCCTGAGTTTGTCGGAGATTTCCTCCTCCCCTTCTTCCTCTTTACTCTCCTGAGATGGTTTACTTTCTTTCATAGCCTCCTCCTGCTCTCTCAGGGCGGAGCTCCACATGTCCATTCTATCCTCCTGCTTTTCCTCTTCCATCCTAATCCTATTCAATCAAACTGTGCAAAACTGCACAGCTCGGCTGGGGAACTTGTATCCCGCCTTTTCAGGCTCTCTCAGACCCCAGCAGGCGGTATTTGAGAGAGCCATAGCACCTGTAAGGAGAAACAGGAACTCACGACCTTCAAAGGTTTTCCCCACTTGCCCTGAAACCAGTAATGGCTTCAGGACAGACAGGTCTCTCAATACCCTGTCAGGAGAAAGTGATGTTATCACCGCTACCCTGAGAACTCGCCAGAGATTACGGGTATAAAAACTTGTTCCTTCCAAAGGTCCTGATACCCTTTCTGGCTCGCTATCAAGGTTTTGAATAACTCTGTCAATCTTTTTTATTTGCTTGCTTCTTAGATAGCCATTCTTTACGCTTTTTCTCACATACTCTCTCAGTTCCTCTAAGCTCTTCCTGTCAAGCCTTTCCAAGAGTTTTATATAGCTTGCAGGCACTTTCTCTTTTAGCCCAAGCCCTCTTCTGGCTATCACATAAGCAGAAGCCACATCTTTGC
>JBCNVH010000048.1:0-2369 GCA_039630295.1 Aquificaceae bacterium
CATTTTGCGCTGGAGGTTTACAGGGTTTTTAAAACCCTTGGTTTTGAAGCCTTTCTGGCAAACAAGGCCTGCACCACGCCCATGGTTTCCTTTGCGGTCAAATACATGGGTTTTGATAACGGAGTTATGATAACCGCATCACACAACCCGCCGGAATACAACGGATACAAGATAAAGGACAGCTTTGGTGGTTCAGCCACACCGGACTTTATAGCTCAGGTGGAAGGGGAGCTCCAGAGCGTGCGGGACATAAAGGTGGAGAACCACAAGCCTGAATACGTAAACGTATGGGGTGAGTATATAAGAGCCGTCAAAAGCAGGATAAACACGGAACTGTTATCGGAGAAGGAGCTCGCGATCGTCCACGATGCTATGTATGGTTCAGCCCTCGGCACTTACTCTCATGCGCTCTCCGGAACAAAGGTGCAGGTTCACAGCATAAGGAGCTACAGAGACCCACTTTTTGGCGGTCATGCTCCCGAGCCGGTGGAAAAGCATCTTCAACCTCTTGTTCTAAAGGTTAGAGCTCTGGGTGCGGACCTTGGTATAGCCAACGACGGCGACGGAGACAGGATAGCTCTTGTGGATGAGAAGGGAGAATTCGTAAACTCACAGCTTATATATGCACTGACCCTTTATCACCTAATCAAGAACAAGGGGTCAAAAGAAGGTCTTGTGGTGAAGACCGTATCCACCACCTATCTGGTGGACAGGATGTGCAAGGCGGAGGGTGTTCAGCTTAAGGAGGTGGCTGTAGGTTTCAAGAACATAAATGAAGTTATACTCAAAGAAAAAGTTATCTTCGGTGGAGAGGAAAGTGGGGGTTATGGCATAGTGGACTTCTTGCCTGAGAGAGATGGTCTTTTTGTAGGTCTTAACCTGCTGGAGCTCCTGCTATTGAAGGGTAAAACACTCTCCGAAGTTATAGAAGAGCTCTATAACGCCTACGGTGAAGCCTACTTTAGAAGGGTGGATATGCATGCGGAGGAGGACAAAAAGCAAAAGCTTAAAGAACTCACAAAGAACCCACCGGAGAGACTGGGAGACCTGAAGGTTCAAAGGGTTATAACCCTTGATGGTTTAAAGTTAGTCTTTGAAGGAGAAGGATGGGTTCTCTTTAGAGCTTCTGGCACAGAACCTCTTATAAGAGTTTACGCAGAAATGCCCTCTCAGGCAGAGCTTGAAAAGGCTCTAAAAGAAGCGGTCAGTCTCTTTGATTGAGCTTGTCAGACAGTATCATTCCGTCCTTGACTTCTATCACCCTCTGAGCCTGCTGAGCAAGATGGAGCTCGTGGGTTACCATCACTACGGTAGTTCCTTCTGCGTTTATCTGCTGGAATATTTCCATCACCTTTTGAGTGTTTTTACTGTCAAGATTTCCTGTAGGTTCGTCCGCAAGGAGTGCAAGGACTGTTTCTGAGTTGGCTATGGCTACCCTTTGCATCTCACCACCGGAAATCTGGTATATCCTCCTGTTTTCTTTTCCATCAAGACCCAGCTTTTTAAGAATTTCGTAAGCTTTCTCTCTTGCCTCTTCCCTTTCAACGCCCAGCTTTACCGCAGGCAATATCACATTTTCCAGAAGAGTAAACTCGGGAAGAAGATAGTGAAATTGGAAAACAAAACCGAGCTTTCTGTTTCTGAGCTCTGAGAGCTCTTTTTCATCCAGAAAATTGACCCTTTTACCTTCAAAAAACACCTCTCCTTCCGTAGGCTTGTCAAGCAAACCCATAATGTAGAGCATGGAGCTTTTTCCAGAACCGCTCGCACCTATAATAGCCACAAATTCCCCTCTGTGAATACTCAGACTCATGCCTTTAAGTATCTCTTCCTGACCTATAAACTTTTTAACATTCTTCAGCTCTATCAAACTCATGGAGCTTTTCCATCAGGCTTTCTATACTATTTAACTAATATTTTCTGTTGCTTTGTCCAATAAAGAACACAATACCATCCAGAAATTTCACACTATCCATTCCCCTCCTTCCACCATCTCCTACCCCTCCTCATTTCTCTAACTACCTCATCCCTTGCCCTATTACCAGTTATACCAGCAGCCCTTCTGACCTTTATCACTGGCTTTATTCCTCTCTTTCCTGAATACCTGAATATCTGGTGAGTATTGTATCCTGTATCAGCTATCACTTTTTTGACCTTGCAACCTACAGCCTCCGCTTTTTTCCTTGCTCTCTCTATCAAACCTGTAGCACACTGGCTGTCATGTGTTCTATTGTCTGTGACTTTCATAGCCATCATCTTGCCACTGTCTATATTTAATGTAACATGCAACTTTATCCAGCCTTTCCTCTTTTTGTTAACATACTTTTTGCTGGGCCATTCTCCCGTGTTTGTCAACTTGATACCTGTGG
>JBCNVH010000049.1:0-11949 GCA_039630295.1 Aquificaceae bacterium
TCTTTGGTTATAACCTTGTAGCGCTCGCCGAATCTCACGTTTAGAACCGCCTGCACGCCCACTATTTGAGAAGAGGGGGTTAAGAGTGGTGGATATCCTAAGTCTCTTTCCACATTAGGCACTTCCTCAAGGGCTTCCTCCATCTTGTCTATGGCATTGGCTTCTATGAGCTGGGCAACCATGTTGGATATCATACCGCCCGGTATCTTGTGTATGAGCACCTTGGCGTTAACGCCTGCATATTCTGTTTCATACTTCTTATACTTCTTCCTTATCTGCTTGGTTATCTCCGCGCATTCTTCTATTTTCTTGAGGTCAAGTCCTGTGTCAAAGGGAGTGTCCTCAAGCATTGCCACCACTGACTCGGTGGCTGGGTGGGATGAGCCAAAGGCAAGGGGTGAAAGGACCGTGTCCACCATATCCACACCGGCAAGTATTGCCATCATGTGGTTTACGATGGCAGTTCCGCTCATGTCGTGGTTATGCAATAGCACCGGCAGTTTACCACCTGTGGCTTCCTTTATTCTCTTTATGATGGTATAAGTTTCCATCGGCATGATGATACCGGTGGCATCCTTGAAAGAGAGCCAGTCTGCGCCCATCTCTGCAATCTCAAGAGCATACTCAACCCACTTTTCTATGGTATGCACCGGGCTTCTGGTGTAGCTTATCTCCGCATGAGCTTCTCCACCTAACTCTTTTATAGCCTTTACCGCAGTCTGTATGTTCCTGTTATCGTTTAGAGCGTCAAAAACTCTGAAAACTGTAATACCGTTGGCTATAGACCTTTCCACGAACTTGTAAACCAGCTTGTCAGACTTGGGTCTGTAGCCTACTATGTTCTGACCCCTAAAGAGCATCTGAAGTTTGGTATTTGGCATAACCTCCTTTATACGCCTTAACCTCTCCCACGGGTCTTCTTTGAGATATCTCAGGCACACGTCGTAAGTGGCACCGCCCCAGACCTCCACCGCATAGAAGCCCACCTTGTCTAACTTCTCACAGAGTGGCAAAAGGTCATCCGTTCTGACTCTCGTTGCCAGCTTACACTGCTGACCGTCCCTTGGTGTGAGGTCTGTTATAAGAATCTTTTTCTTGAACCCAGACCTCTCCAGCTCCTTGAGCTGTGCCTGAATCTCCTCCATAATCTCTACCGCCTGCATGCCTTACCTCCTTACAAATATTTTCCAGAGGTTATAACCTCTCAGTTTTCATATGACTGTAGACATAACATTTTATCAAAGACTAAGAAATTAACCTCCTTTTGTCAACAGCTTTCCTCATTTCTCAAGGACCACCAGATGCTCCGTTTCCATCCTTCTGAAATTTTGCAGAGACTTAGTGAGCTATTGTCAAACATTCACAAAGTGCTTGACTATCAAAGGTTTGAAAATAGCTATCCTGAAAAAGCCCCAACAGGGCTACGACTTTTACAGAGACCCTGTCAATCATGGGTTTGGAGGGCTTCAAGAGATAAGATTGATGGAAACAGGCTCAAACCGTGCAAAACTTCAAATAATAAAGCCAGTTGACTTCATGAGCGGTTTTCATATTTCAGAAGTTTCTCTTATGTTTTCTCCAAGCTTTCTAAGATAGTCTCCTATTCCTTCCTCAAGGCTGTATCCAGGCTCATAACCGAGCCCTTCTCTTGCCTTGTCTATATCCGCCTGCGTATAATTCTGGTAAAATTCATAGGGGCAGTCAAAGTATTCCACCTCGTAGTTCGTGCCAAGATACTGGTTTAGCAAAAAAACTATCTCGTTGAAGCTGCGGGCTTGACCGGTAGCTATGTTGAATACACCTGATATGTCCCTTTCAAGAGCCAGAAGGTTTGCCCTCACCACATCCTCCACATATACAAAATCTCTTCTCTGTTCTCCCCACTTGAAAAGTCTCGGTCTTTTTCCTTCCCTTATCTGTCTGTAAAGCTGGTAGACCATGCTTGCGGTCTTTCCCTTGTATGCTTCACCGGGTCCGTAGACGTTGAAGTATCTGAGACCCACCACCCTTATCTCGGGATGTTCCTGCAGGAAGTTCAGAGCTATCCTGTCCATCATAAGCTTGGAAAAGCCGTAGATGTTCTCCGGCAAAAGACCCTCTTCTTCCCTCATGGGTGGGGGGCTGTTGCCGTAAACGCCGGCAGAGGAAGCATATAGGAGCTTTGCCTTCCATTGGAGACAGGCATCTAATATATACCGCATGCTCTCCGCGTTTACCTTCATCATCCTGTTCAGGTCCTGCACTGTGGTATCCGTCAAAGCACCCTGATGAAAGACCGCATCAAAGTGGAAGTTCCTTTTAAGCCATTCCCACAAACTGGCTTCAGAAAGGTCTCCGGTGATAACCTCACACCTTGAGCCTATAAGGTTCTTAAAGTGTCCGGAGGAAAAGTCGTCGAGCACATATACCCTGCAACGGTAATTTTTCTCGAGGGCTTTCACCAGATTTGAACCTATGAAACCCGCACCACCTGTGACCAGAAATCTCATCTCTTTTTCTTCTTTTTAGTTCCTGAAGGCTTGCCCTTGAAGGTAAGCTTCTTGATTATGTAGGTCTGCCCGAGGTTAAAAATGTTGTTGAGTGTCCAGTAAAGAACCAGACCCGCAGGAAAGCTGGCAAAGAGGAAGGTAAAGACCACAGAGGTTATAATCATGATATAGTTCTGAGACTTTTCGGGGCTTGGGCTTATGAACTGCTGGGCTACCATGGTAAGCCCCATAAAGACCGGCAGGATGTAGTAAGGGTCCTTCTGGGCAAGGCTCTGAACCCAAAGGAACTTTGCCAGCTGAAGGTCTGCGGTTATGGTAAGCACCTTATAGAGGGCAAAGAAAACGGGTATCTGGAGAAGTATGGGCAGGCATCCGGACATGGGGTTGAACCCCACCTCCTGATAGAGTTTCATCATCTCTTCCTGAAACTTTGCTGGGTTATCTTTGTATTTTTCCTTAAGCTCCTGCATCTTGGGTGCCAGCTCTGCCATCTTTCCCATGGCTACCGTGCTTTTGTAGGTGAGAGGAAACATGAGAAGCCTTACGATAAAGGTAAGGGCAAGGATAGAAAAGACCCAGGAGTTAAGATGTTCGTATATCCAGTACATAAACAGGAAGAGAGGTTTAACCAGAAGCCTCAGGCTTCCAAAGTCTATGGTGTCTGAAAGCCCTATGTTTTTCAACCTTGCGTATTCCTTTGCACCTGCATAAAAGTTAAGTTCACCCACAGGCTTTACAAGGGTGAGGGTGTGCTTTTCCTCCAGCCTGTATATGACCACTGCGGACATCTTGCCGGAAAAACCTTTAAAGTAATACCTGCTTTCCTCGCCCGCAAACCTCACATCACCCGTTATAAGCTCTCTACCCTTTATGTCTTTTGTTTCGAGCCTCTGAAGGCTATCACCCACTTTAAAGACCGGTCCCGCGTGGGTAAAGAACTCATCCTCCTGAACCCTCATACCTGAGGAGACGTAAAGGGGTGAAAGTCCTCTTGTCTCAAGCCTCAGGCTGAAGTAGTCACCTCTGTATTCCAGCCTCTTGACCACTTCAAAATCTTCACCCTCAAGCCTTGCAGTTATCTGATTACCCCTTACCTCTATGGTGTAGGGTGAGAAGTTAAGCAAAAAGTCCTTTTCAGGATTTCCCGTAAAAAGCTCAAGGGGGTATATGCCAAGCCTCTTTTCTTCCTCTGTTACCAGCTCCTTTCCGTATTTTTTGTCCAAAAGGCTTACTACCCTCGCACCTTCCTCCGAGAGAACAAGGGTAAATCTTTCAAAGTCAAAAGTCCTCAGCTTCTGGGGCTTTCTGCCCTCTCTGGTAGAGCCAAGGAGCAGAGAGGGAACATCCTTCGGCTTTTCCTCCACCTTTTCCTGAGGTGGTGGGGAGGTCTGGGGTGCAAAAAACAAAATATACGCCTGATAACCAAAGAGGAAAAGGGTCATAACCACAAAGATGATGAGAAGTCCTCTGTAGTCTAAGTCTTTTTTCTCCATCAGGGATAGTCCACCCCACCTTTGGAAAGGGGGTTGCACCTTAGAATACGCCAGAGGGCTTTCAGCGTTCCCCGGAGAACTCCATACTTTTCCACTGCCATCAGGGCATAGTTAGAACAGGAGGGATAATACCTGCAGGATGGTGGGTAGAGGGGCGATATAAAAGTTTGCCAGAACTTCAGAAAGGCTATGACCAGACCCTTCAAGGTGTTAACCTTTTCCTTCCCTTCTGCCTTCTTCTTCTGATTATGGTTCTTCCACTTCCTGTGGACATCCTCGCAAGAAAACCGCTTTTGCGCTTCCTCTTTAGATTCGAAGTGCGGGTTACGTTCCTCTGGGTTGCCATGCTTTACCTCCCTTAAAAGAGGGGGGAGCGCCCCCTTATTTCACAAAGAGGAGTATTATAGCTATAAGCAGGGCGTAAAGGGCAAGAGTTTCTATAAAGGCGAGTCCTATGAACATTATGGTCTGCAGTCTTCCACCTACGGTGGGGTTTCTCGCCACACCTTCCTGCGTGCCCCTTATGGCATGCCCCATACCAACCCCAGTTCCCAGCGCAGCGAGCCCTATGGCAAGACCGGCACCTAAGAACATAAGCCCCTGTTTGAGGGTTTCTCCCTGTCCCGGTTCTGCTGCTACCGCAAGAGCGGGCATAAGCAACGCCAGAGTGGTCATAAGCCTGCTTTTCATATCTCAACCTCCTTCGATTTATTTTCAGTGTTCTTCATGAGCTACCGCACCTGCAAGGTAAACCACCGAGAGTATCATAAAGATGTAAGCCTGTATAAAGACCGCGAGGAACTTTATGGCTATTATGAAAAGTAAAAATACGGGCGAGACAACTAAAGTGAAGGGGTTTTGAACCACGAGACCAACAAGAACCACCAGAAGAAGAGCTCCACCCTTCATGTTGGCGAAAAGCCTTAGGGTAAGGGTTATAGGTCTGGCAAGATGGGAAATAACCTCTATGAGGAAAAAGACCGGTGCCAGGTAAGGGTTGGGACCCATGAAATGTTTCAGGTAGGCAGGTCCATGGATTCTAAAGCCTTCTATGTTGTAAAAGAGAAAGACTATCAGAGCCATAGCTAAATTGGTGTTAACATTGGCGGTAGGTGCTTCAAGTTTGGGAACCATACCCAGCAGGTTGGAGAAGAAAACGAAAAGTCCTATGCTTGCTATGAGGGGCACATATCTCATACCTTCCTGCCCAATGTTTTCCAGGACCATCCCCCTCACAAAGCGCACATAACCTTCCCAGAGAGCCTGAAATTTTGTGGGTTTTAGAGAAGGCTTACCCGCCAGAGCTACCGCACCAAGAGAGATAGCCATGGCAAGCAGTCCGTAATAAACATGGGTGAGGCTCGTCTCTTGCATAGTGAAAACATTATAACATAAAATTCTCTCCATGCATCACAGGAGCCAGGGGGAGAGTCTGAAGGAGCTAAACACAAGCCTTAGGGGTCTTTCGGAGGAGGAAGTTAAGAAAAGGCTTATCCTGTATGGCAGGAACATCATTGAGGAGGAAAGGGAAAGCAGGTTAAGGATATTCCTGAGGCAGTTTACAAGCCCCTTTGTTCTTATACTGCTTGCGGCAGGATTTATTGCCCTCTTTCTGGGAAACCCCCAGGACGCTCTGGTGGTCTATGGCATTTTACTTGTGAACGGGGTTCTGGGCTTCTATCAGGAGTTGAAGGCTATAGCCTCAATAGAAGCTCTCAAATCTATGACCGCCCTAAGGGCAAAGGTTTTGAGAGAAGGAAGGGAGAGAGAAATAGGGGCGGTGGAGCTCGTTCCAGGAGATGTGGTGCTTCTGAGTGAGGGAGATATGGTGCCTGCGGACATAAGGCTTTTGGAGAGTGCGGGTCTTATGGTGGATGAGTCCATGCTAACGGGTGAGTCTCTACCTGTGGAGAAAGAGGCTCAGGTGGTGCTTCCTGAGGACACACCCCTGCATGCGAGGGTTAACTGCCTTTATAAAGGGACGGTGGTTGTCCGGGGTAGAGCTCTCGGTGTGGTCTTTGCAACGGGGAAGAACACGGAGCTGGGCTCCATAGCTCAGAAAGTTCAGGAAAGGTCACCAGATAGCCCGCTTACAAAAGCCCTGGCTGGCTTTGGCAAAAGGTGGGTCTTTATACTTTTCATTCTCCTTTCCCTCCTCCTTCTTATCGGTATACTTCAGGGAAGGGACGCGAAGGTCATCCTCTTCTTTGCTGTAGCCCAGATGGTTTCTGCAGTGCCAGAAGGTCTTCCCATAGTGGTCACGCTTGCTCTTGTGGTGGGTGCCCTGAGGTTATCAAAGGAGAAGGTGCTTGTCAAATACCTGCCTGCGGTGGAAACCCTCGGAAGTGCCACTTACATATGCTCGGACAAGACAGGCACGATAACCCTTGGAAGACTTGAAGTTCAGGAGTATGAGACTTACGATAGGAGAAGGCTCCTGCTTGCCTCCGCCCTCTGTAACGATGCGGATGGTTTGAAGGGAGACCCTCTCGAGATAGCCCTCCTCCAGTGGCTGGAAAGGGAAAGGGTAAACTGGGGAGCTCTCAGAAAAGCTTACGAAAGGGTCTGGGAGCATCCCTTTGACACAAAGAGAAGGCTCATGGCGGTGATAGTTTCTGAGGGTTCCGGAGGTTTGATTTCTATGTGAAGGGTGCTCTTGAAAGCCTGGCAGGCATGTGCGAATCAGATTGCTCAAAAGAAGTATGGGAAGCCCACAACAGGATGGCGGAAGAGGGTTTGAGGGTCCTTGCCTTTGGCTATGCAAGACTTAAGAGTATTCCTGAAAGCGTGGACCAGGTAAAAATCCGAATAGTGGGGCTCGTGGGCTTTATGGACCCTCCAAAGGAGGGGGTAAGAGAAGCGGTGGAAGCGGCCAGAGGGGCAGGTATAAGGGTTATGATGATAACGGGTGATAACCTTCTTACCGCAAAGGCAGTAGCCAGAAGGGTAGAGATTTACGAAGAAGGAGATGTGGCTCTGGAGGGCAAGGAGCTCGAGAAATACACGGATGAAGAGCTCTACCACCTTCTTAAAAGGGTCACGGTGGTGGCAAGGGCGGCACCGGAGGAAAAATACAGGATAGTCAGAGTTCTCCAGTCAAGGGGAGAGATAGTGGCGGTAACGGGAGACGGCGCCAACGACGCACCCGCTCTTAGGGTGGCAGATTTGGGTATAGCAATGGGCTCAGGGTCCCAGGCGGCTAAGGAAGCGGGGAAGATGGTCATAGTAGACAACAACCTTACGGTTATAGTGAACGCGATAAAGAGAGGTAGGCTTATAGCAGGAAACATAGCGAAGGTAATAAGATACCTACTCTCCGCCAACTCCTTCCAGATTTTTTACAACTCTCTGGCTATTATAACGGGTCTTCCTCTTCCCCTCTATCCTACGCAGATACTCTGGATAAACCTGGTGACTGACGGCGTGCAGGATAAAGCCTACCCCTTCACAAGATACGAGGGCAACCCAATGAAGGAAAAACCAAAAAGCCCGGGTAAGGTCTTCATAGGAAGGGAACAGATCCTTTCAGTGACATACAACGGACTGTTAATGGCTCTTATGCACTATCTTCTGTTTCTTCAACTTCTCAAGGTCTATTCCTACGAGCTGGCTCTGACGGTTAGCTTTACCTCCGCAGTGGTTAGCCAGTGGGCCGTAGGCATACAGGAAATAGGCGAGAAGCCCTTTTTTAGAAATCCTCTTGAATATATAAGACTGAACCCCTTCGTCTATCTGGGCATATTCCTTGGAGCGGTGCTTCAGCTCCTTGCCATAACCCTGCTTGCGGATTACTTCCACGCGGTGAGGCTTTCCCTGGAACACATACCTTACACACTCCTCCTTCCCCTTCTGACCTTTTCAGGTATAGAGCTGAGAAAATGGTTTTCCACATACCTTTTAAAGAAGTTCTAATATTTCTCCCACATCCAGCTTCTTCAGACCCTCAAGACCGTAAGGTTCTTCTACCCAACCCACCCTTGGACCCTTCCATTCCATCCCAAGCCAGCGGTTCAGTAGTGGGTAGACCCTAAAGTTTTTCAGCCTTTCCCTTAGAGTTTCCATCTCCTGCATTGAAAGCCTTTCCTCGTTGGCAACTGCAAAGATAACAGCCTTTTCTCTGAGTATGCTCTCAAGGGTCTTCAGCTTTCTTCTTCTTTCCTCTATCAGCGTCAGGAGCTTGTCCTCTCTACCCATAAACCTTTCCAGCCTCTGTCTTTCTTTTGCAAGCCTGAAGAGAAACTCAAACCAGCCACTTACCATGTGGGCGGTTTCAAAAAGCCTGAGCATCTGACCGGTTGGGGCGGAGTCCACCACCAGGAAGGCGTATTCATCACACAGCTCCACAAGCTTGTCAAGAACTGCGGTCTCAAGGGCGGTGGGTGAATGTTTTATGTGTCTGGAGTATTCCTTAAGTCCCGAGCTTATGGAAGGCAAAAGCTCACCCATAGCACCGAGCACCCTCTGCGCGTATTCTTCCACCAGAATTTCTGCGGAGAGTTCAACCGCATAGAGGTTTTCCTTCAGAATCTTTACCTGAGGACCTATCTCCATACCAAATATGCCCGTCAGTGAATGGGCTGGGTCCACAGAGACCAGAAGGGTTCTGTCTTTTTCTGAAAGTCTCAGGGCTGTGGCGGAGGAGAGGGTGCTTTTGCCTACGCCACCCTTTCCACCAAAAAAAACAAGCCTCCTCAGCAACACGGTAGAAAATCCAGCCCTCCCCTCTCCATACCCAGACTTCTGTGCCATAGATGGAATTCCTCAAACATGTAAGGGTAAAGGTCAAGGGCGTATATGCCAAGGGGGTTGTCAAGACCAAAGTAGTCAAGAAAGAGAGAAAGAAGAAGTAAATCCCTGATGTAGTAGTAGGAGACCTCTACCTGCTTTTTGAAATGAAGTTCCAGAAAACCTTTGAGTATGTCCTTCATTCAAAAAGCCCTTTTGGTGGTGGTGGAAGCTTTCTGAGCTTTTTCTGGATTATGGACTCCGAGTATTTCTCAAGGTAGTATACTATGGTCTCCACCCTTATCTTTACGCTACCCGCCGGCTTTGTCTCATCCAGTTCACCGAACTTGAAAAAGAGAGTGCCGGAGCTCTCTACTATCTTCTGCACCGGTGTGAAAGTGGGCTGGTCCATTCCGCACTCGTAGGAGGAGAGCCTTATGACGCCGGTTATCCAGGGAAACCTCGCCGCAAACTTGGCACCCCAGATTATCTCATTGGTGTTGGAGCTGTATGAGGATGTCCAGACATCCGATATGTCAAAGGGGCTCTTTATGATACCGGCGCTCACCTCCTGACCGAAGAGCCACTCCAGTAGCCAGTCCTGTAGGGGAAGGTAGTTATACCAGAGAACGGGGTAGCCGTAGCTCTGGAACTCACCATCTATTTCATGACCTATGCCCGGGTCCATGTGGTAGGGTCTTGCCAGCACCAGAAGGGCAGGTCTGTTGTTTTTTGCACACCAGCGGACTATCTCAAGGCTCTTCTCCCTTATTTTCCTCTCAAACTCCTCCAGAGCTCTGAAGCCTTCCTTCACCGCCTTTGCGGTTTCCTCAAGGGTAAGGTCAGGCATGTGCTCTCTCAAGGTTTCCCAGAGGTATTTAGGTAATAGCTCAGGCTCTCCGAAGGGGACAAAAGGGGAAAGAAGCTTTATACCCTTCTCTCCAAACTCGTCCCTCTCTCTCAAAAAACCAGCCCTTATGTTCTCCACGCTCATCATCACCCGGGTGCAGGAAAGGGTGTCCAGAACATGACCCTTTAAAAAGGAAGGCAGAGAGTATATCATGGGCACAAAGAGAAGGTTTATGTCCTTGTGGAGTAGCTCACCCATGTGCCCCGCAAGAGCTTTAACCGGATAGCAGGAGTCCATAGTTATCCTGCCTTTTCCGTAGGCTCTATACTGTTCCTCGGAGGTCTCGGAGCTGAAGACTATCTTGCCCACGCCAAGGGCGTTGAAGAAGCCAACCCAGAACTGATGGGTTCCCCACACATTGAGAAAGCGAGGAATACCCACCTTAATGGACTTTCTGTCCTGCCCTCGTCCTGAAGGCTTCTTTCTTAACAAAGTCAGCGATGTTAGGAAACTCATGTTTTAACCTCTCCATTTTTTCTTTTACTGCCTTTAACTCCCTTTCGTCTTCTACAAGACCCTTGGGGCAGGCGTTGTTCACTATGAGCCTCACCCATCCTGGCTGGAGGGGCACCTTACTCCAGGGTCTCCCCTCACCTTCGCCTATGTATACATCTATAAAGCTCCTCTGACAGTTTACAGGACACCATCCACACACCGTTTCCCTTGAAGTGGTTGAACGGTAGGTGAGCCTTTCCACCGCCTCAAAACCCCTGAAGCTGGTTTGTCTCCTCTTCTGATGGTGTTCAAGAGCCACAAGAGCTGCACCTATAGCTCCCGCCTCTCCAGAGTAGGGATGTACGTAAATCTCCGCCTCTGGCACCTTTGACTTAATAAAGTCCACCTGAGACTTCACAACCGCCAGGTTTCTGTGGGTTCCGCCCTGAAGTATGAACTTTTTGCCCACCTGAGAGAGGTTGTTTATGTTGCCCGCATAAACCCATACATTCAGTGGAAGCACATAGCAAAGACCTGCCAGTATCTCCTCCGCCTTCCAGCCCTTTCTTTGCTGGTTCACTATGTCGCTTTGCAAGAACACGCCACAGCCCATGGTAAAGCTGGGCATGGCTTTTGCGGAAAAGGCTCTGTCCGCTATTTCAGAAAGCTGTATGTTAAACCTTTCTGCCACTCCCTGCAAAAAGGCACCGTTGCCTGAAGAACATTGAGAGTTCAGTCTAAAGTCCACCACCGAGCCCTGACGGATTATCATGATTTTCACATCCACACCACCCACGTCGCAGATGCAGTCCGCATCCGGGAAGAAGTGAAGACCTGCGGTGGCGTGGGCAACTGTTTCCACAGGAGCCACATCCGCACCCAGAACATCCTTCAGAAGGTCCTTTCCGTAGCCCGTAAGACCGAGAGCCAGGACCCTCCCATCTCCCAGGAATTCTCTTATCTGCCTGAATATGTCCTTTGCGTCCTCCACAGGATTGCCCTTGCTCAAGCTGTAGCAGGAAAACACGATTTCCTTGTCAGGGGTTATACAGACCGCTTTGGCGGTGGTAGAGCCAAAGTCACAGCCAACTACAACCTCTTTCACCCTTTTTGGCACTATTTTGCTTTCCACCACATAGGAATATCTGCGCCTGAACTCTTCTATCTCTTCCTGTGATGCGATGAGACCTCCTCTGCCCTCCTTTAGCTTCTGCTGATGCTGTCCCTCCTGAACCCACCACTCAAGACGCTCTCTTCCCAGGTATACACCACCCTCCTCTTCTAAAGCTGTAAAGATACAGCCAAGGCTTGCGTAAAAGAGAGAATTCTCCGGAACTATGACCAGCTCCCTCATCTCCTCCTCTGAAAAGTCCCCCACCATCCTCTCCTTCCATAACCTTCGAAGGTGAAACCTCCATGCTTGCTGAAGCCCCTGGAAGAAGAGGTTAGGACCTCCAAGGAGAAGGACCTTGGGCATGGGTGTGTTTCCCTTGGTGAGTTGTGCCAGGTTCTGGTATACAACCGCCTCAAAGAGAGAAGCTATGATTTCCTCCGTTGAAACTCCAGCCTTTACCAGAGAGTTCACATCCGCCTCTGCAAAGATACCACACTTGGCACTTATCCTGTGAAGGGTATAGCCCTCATAACCCATCCGAGAGAGTATATCTGGCGCTATGCCCAGCTTCCTCCCCGCCTTTTCTATAAAAGTGCCCGTCCCCCCTGCGCAGACATTTTGCATGTAAACCTGCCTGTTTTTCTTCCCCTCCTGCTCCTTTATGAATATGGTCTTCATGTCTTCTCCACCTATCTCGCTTACAAACCTTACATCAGGGTGGAGTTTTTCCACTGCAGTGGCAACTGAGACCACCTCCTGCACAAACCTCGCACCTATGAACCC
>JBCNVH010000005.1:0-23653 GCA_039630295.1 Aquificaceae bacterium
CCTTTGAGAAGTACCTGCGTTTTGCCTCGCAGGTGGCAATGGAGGGATATCTGGTAGCCTTCGGTCTTTTTCCTGACAGCCCGAATGTAAACTTTGGATACATAAAGCAGGGTGAGGAGATACTGAGGGGCGATGGTATGCATGCCTACCGCATATACAGCTTCACCGAAAAGCCCCCTTTGGAAAAGGCAGAGCTCTTTATAAGAGAGGGTGGATACTACTGGAACTCGGGCAACTTTGTCTTCCGTCTGGATATAGGTGTGCAGGAATACGAAGAGCACGCCCCTGACATTTTTGACCATATGTTTAAAGGCTACCACCATATGCTCCAGCACTACGCCTCCCTGCGGGACATATCCTTCGATTATCTGGAAATGGAGAAGACCAGTCGGGGCGCCGTGGTGCCTATGAGGCTCAAGTGGAGCGATGTAGGCTCTTTTGAGGGTTTGTATGCGCTCTTGAAGGATGAGGATGGCAACGCCTGTGTAGGGGATGTGCTGTGTCTGAATACGGAGAACTCTCTTATCTACAGCGCAGACAGGCTCGTGTGCGTTCTTGGGATGAAGGATGTGGTGGTGGTGGAAGAAAAGGACAGCGTTCTGGTTATGAAAAAAGAAGACTCGGCAAAAGTCAGGGAGCTGGTGGGCAAGCTAAAGGAGAAATCCCGGAGAGAGGCAATCTACCATACGGAAACAAATGAACCCTGGGGCAAGAGACTACTTTTGGAAGACGGGGGCGTTTACCGTGTCTACAAGCTTACCATTTATCCAAACAAGACAATCACCAGAAGAATTCACATGCATCAGAACCTTATATGTCTGGTTCTGAGAGGGACCGTATGCTTTGAGTTTGAGGGCAGTTCCTGTTATAAGACCCCTGGTGAAATCTTTTACATTCAGAGGGCAACCCCTTATAGAGTTAAAAACTGCGGCTTTATACCTGCAGAGCTCATAGAAGTAAGAAGTGGCGAGTATCTGGAGGAAAAGGACATCATTCTGTTAGAAGATGTTCAGTAACCATGCATAAGAAAAGTCGCAGGCATTTTGCTACCTATGAGCCCTCTGCCTTATAGGGAAAAGAGGTCCAAGCGCCTATCACTTTGTAAACTTTCTATCAGGAATAGTGCAAAACCCTGGCAGGTTTTTACATCTTAACCCTACTAACTACTTTTCTACATCCCTGTTTGCGGGCAATCTAAAGTTCTACGATCGAGCTTGCTTTTATCAACCTTATCCCTTGAACCTCCAATAAACCCATGATTGACAAAGTCTCTGTGAAGGTATAGCCTTATTGAGGCTTTCTCAGGATGGCTGTTTTCAAACCTTTGATAGTCAAGCACTTTGTGAATGTTTGACAATAAGCTCACTAAGCCTCTGCAAAACTTCAGTTTGCATGCTGGAGGTTATTGAGGGTGTTGTATCTGTTTTATGGCGGTATGCACCTTTTCCTGATGACAATCTTTTCAAGGTTTATAAAGAGGGACTCATACTATGCAAAACTTTAGTGGTAAAAGCTTTGGAGCGCACACCTCCTTTTGACGCTAAAAACCCAGTCCACATGGAACTTGCGAGCCTTTCTATGGAAGCTCACAGGTGCTTGGAAGACTATGAAAAGCTCAAAGACATAGAGCAAAGAATAGACCAACTCTGCGCCCAGCTCTGGGGTATGGATGAAAAGGAGCTTGAGCTTATTCTGAAAGAAATGGAAGAAGTTTAGGTTTATAATAACTTTACGGAGGTGAAAGAATGGACAGGCTCGTCCTTGAGAGGCTCACAGAACAAAAGGAAAGCCCTGAATATCTTCAGATAAGCATGGCTGCTGCCATGACCCTTGGTCTTGTGCCGGGGCAGTTCTACAGGAACACAAGGCTCAGCTGTATAAATACACTTCTTACCTATCCTTCTGGCTGTCATGCCACCTGTGCCTACTGCGGTCTTCAAAAGGCAAGAGAGATGGAATACTCAAAGAAGAACTTTATAAGGGTTGAGTGGCCCACGGTAAAGTTAGAGGAGATAATAGAGAGAGCTAAACAGGTGGGGCATGTGGAAAGGCTATGCATAGCCCAGATAACCCATCCCAAAGCTATAAGGGACACCAAATATGTGCTTAAAAGAGTCCTTTCAGAGCTTGGTGACCAGCTCTTTGTTTCTCTTCTCATAAACGCCACAGGCACAACTTACGAGGACATGGAGGACTACAAAAGGCTTGGTGCGGACACGGTCACTGTAGCCATTGACTGCGGAACGCCCGAGGTCTTTGAAAAGCTCCGGGGAAGACCCATGAACAGCCCCCACAGATGGGAAACCTTCTGGAAAGTGCTCGAATGGGCTTGCGAAGTGATGGGGGACGGATACGCAGGCTGTCATCTTGTGGTGGGTCTTGGAGAGACGGAGCAGGAGATGATAGAGACCATTCAGAAGGTTCGGGACCTGGGTGCAAGGACACATCTTTTCTCTTTCTGGCCAGAAGAAGGCTCTATGATGGAAAAGGAAAAGCCCTGCCCAGCACCTCAGTTCAGAAGGGTTCAGTTTGCAAGGTATCTCATAGACAACCAGATAGCTCGCTATGAAGATATGAACTTTAATGAAAAAGGTCAGGTGGTGGACTTTGGCATAGACAGGGACACTTTTGAAGCGCTTTTCTGGAGCGGAAGACCCTTTATGACCTCCGGCTGTAGAGGAAAGACTTCAGAAGTTGCCTGCAACAGACCCTTCGGAGACAGCTCGGTCAGCGACATAAGGAGCTATCCTTTTAAACCCGGCAGGTCTGACCTTCAGAGAATTAGGAAACAGCTCTTTGACTACCATATGACCACCAACTACCCAGATGTGCTTAACCCGAGTATTTTCAGGTATCAATGAACTGGAGTAGTCTAATTCTGGATATGGGATATGCAGGGTTTGCAGGTTTTGTGGTAGGCTTTGCCATAAAGAGGGTGCTCAACTTCTTTCTCCTGCTCCTTGGGCTTTACCTTCTTTCACTTATGTGGCTTGCCAGCAAGGGTATCATAGAGGTTCACTGGTCTCAGTTTTTTGTCCTCTTTAAAGGTATGTTTGAGGGTGTGGCTGAGTTTGTGCAGGGGCTTATAAGAAAGCTCGCCTTTATGGGTAGTTTTGCGGTGGGCTTTATGATAGGTTTAAGAACTTGAGGGAACTGGAGCTCCTGAAGGAAGCCAAAAGGTTCTGGGATGCGGGGGACTTTTACTCCGCTCACGAGGTCCTTGAGGACATATGGAGGCTCTTTCCCAAGGAGGACAGGCATTCAAGAAACTGCTATCAGGGGCTTATAAGGCTTGCCATTGCTTACAACCACTATCTCTCCGGAAGAAGGGACAGCTGTCTGCGCGTTCTCAAGATGGTGAAGGACCAGCTCCAGCCCTGCGGAGAGCTCTTTTCTTATGTGAATACCGCTCTTCTGCGAGAGTTTGTGGAGGAGCACATAAGAACTCTGGAAAGTGGTCAGAATATCCAGAGCTTTCCAGAGCTCTACCTTTCAGGCTATTTCTAAGTTTATGCCCATGCTGGAAAGCCTGTCCTTCAGCTTGAGTATGTCCATACTCACTTTTATCCTCGGGTCCGCCTGAAGCACAGTTCTGTAGCCGTTTATCCTCAGCTCGAGAACGAGCTCCTTGCCTTCCTGGTCACTGCACTCCTGCAGGAGTTCCCTCAAACTTCTCAGTTCTTTGTCCTCCAGCTCCTTCAAAAATACAAGCCTAACTTTCATCTGTTCGCTCCTCAGGAACTCTTCCGGGGTATAAGCCTCTCTAAGCAAAAGTTTTATCTCCTCCGTCTCCTCATCCTTATCCACTTCAAACCTACCTACGAGGACTTCCTCTTCTCTTATCTTCTCCCTGATTTGAGAGAAAGTCTCAGGGAAAACGAAGACCTCCGCCATACCCGTCTTGTCCACCAGGTTGAAAAGGGCTATGTGGTTGCCCTTCTGGGTTTTCTTTATCCTGAGTTCCACTACCGCACCCGCAAAGGTGTAAGTTCCCTCCTCCACCTCCTCAAGCACCTCAAGAGAAGAAACCTTTCCTCTCAAAAGTTTCTCGTAGGGGTCAAGGGGATGGGAGGAGATGAAAAAACCGAGCACTTCTCTTTCATAACCTGCGTAATTTTCCTCTTTGCCCTCTTCCTCTGAGCCAAAAAGCCCCTTCATGAACAGAGAAGAATTACCCTCAAGCCTCTGAAGGAGTTTGGAACGTTTTTCACCTGTAAAGTCAAAGGCACCCGCCTTTATGAGTGCCTCAAGGGTCTTCTTGTTAACCTTTTTACCGTCTACGCCCCTCACAAAGTCCCCGATGGAGTTCCAGAACCTTTTCCTGCTTTCCACTATATGCTTTGCAGTCTCTTCACCCACACCTTTTATCCGGGCAAGTCCAAAACGGATGGTCTTTATGTCCTCTATCCTGAAGTCCACATCGCTCCTGTTTATGTCCGGTGGCAGGAGTTTAAATCCCTCACTTCTTGCATCCTTGAGAAGGTTTATAAACTTCTTGTCGTTCTTTTCGGTGGAGAGCTTTACGCAGAAAAACTCCTCCGGGTAATGGGCTTTCAGATAGGCGGTCCAGTAGGAAAGGTATCCGTAAGCCACCGAGTGAGACTTATTAAAGGAGTAGCTGGCAAATTTTTCTATGTCCTCCCAGAGCTCGCTGATCTTTTTCTCATCGTATCCCCTCTCCACCGCCCCTCTTACAAATTTTTCCCTCATCTGAGCCATAAGGTCCGCTTTCTTCTTTCCTATGGCTTTTCTGAGAGTATCTGCCTCTCCGGGTGTAAAACCCGCAAGTATCTGAGAAGCCTTGATTATCTGTTCCTGATAGACCCATACCCCATAGGTTTCCTTTAGCACCGGCTCAAGCTCAGGAAAGGGATACTCAACCCTTTCCCTGCCATGCTTTCTGTTTATATAGCTGTCCACAAGACCGCTCTTTAATGGTCCAGGTCTATACAGAGCAAGCACTGCCACTATGTCCTCAAAGCTATCAGGCTGAAGCCTCATAAGTAGCTTTTTCATGCCGGAGCTCTCAAGCTGAAAAACGCCGGTGGTGTTACCGGTCTTGAGGAGCTCATAAACCTGTGGGTCGTCGAGGGGAAGGTTCAGGTAGTTAAGGTCTATACCCTGCCTCTCTTTTATGAGCTCTCTGGCTTTCTGGAGTTCGGTGAGGGTCTTAAGACCCAGAAAGTCCATCTTTATAAGACCTATCTCCTCCAGTCTGACCATATCAAACTGGGTCGCCACCGCACCTTCCTTATCGTAGTAAAGGGGCAGGAGCTCCTCAAGGGGTCTGGGTGCTATAACCACACCCGCCGCATGCAGGGATGTATGCCTGGTAAGTCCTTCAAGCCTTAGGGCAATCTCCACCAACCTTCTTAGCTCGGGGTTTTCCTGACAGAGCTTTCTGAACCTGTTTGCGTTCTCCTCTATATCCGTTCTGTGCCTTCCGTATTTTTTCAGGAGCTCCTCAAGGGGTGTAAGGAACATCTCTTCCAGAGAAAGCCATGTACCCTGCACATCGCCCTGAGGTATGAGCTTTGCCAGCATGTCCGCAGTCTGGTATGGTATGCCCAGAGCTCTTGCCACATCTCTGAGGGTCTGTTTTGCCTTCATCACGTTGTAGGTGATTATCTGGGCTACGTTCTCCGGATGGTATTTCTCTTTTACGTATTCTATGACCCTGTCTCTGTTTTCCATGCAGAAGTCCACATCAATGTCTGGCATGGATATCCTATCGGGGTTGAGAAACCTCTCAAAGAGAAGTCCATGCCTTATGGGGTCCACGTCCGTTATACCAAGAGCGAAGGCAAGTAGAGAACCAGCAGCCGAGCCCCTCCCAGGTCCCACAGGAATGTTCTGGGACTTTGCCCAGTTGATAAAGTCCTGAACTATCAAAAAGTAGCCATCAAAGCCCATACGAGAAACTACCTCAAGCTCGTAAAAGAGCCTGTCCTTGTATTCCTTATCGTCTCTGGCGAGCCCCTGCTCTATCCTTTGCCTTAGACCCTTGAGGGCGAGCTCTTTCAGAAAATCTCCAAGGGGGAGTCCCTGGGTGGGGAAGTAGGGTAGAAGTTGACCTCCACCGTCAAGGAGCTGAAAGCTTCCTGAGGTCTTCTCCGCCACCTCAAGGGTGTTCAGAAGAGCTCTCTCCCAGCCTTCAAACTTACCCCTGAACTTTTCCCATACCTCCTCAGGTCCGGCAAAGTGCAGTCCCTCGTTGACACACTTAAAACCTCCTGCTGAACCTCCGTGAGGGTCTTTTCATCTGTATAGCCATGAGCACCTGATGGGCGAGCCTGTCCTCTGGCAGGAGGTAGTGAGAGTCGTTGGTAGCCACCAACTTTACCCCAAGCCTCTGGGCTATCCTTATAAGGTTTCTGTTGGCGGTTTCCTGCTCGGGTATAGAATTGGACTGAAGCTCAAGGTAAAGGTCTTCTCCAAAAAGGTTCAGGAACTTCTTCACCCAATACTCAGCTTTCTCCTCCTCCCCCAGGCTTGCGTAATAGGTAGGAACGCCTTTGAGACAGGCGGTTATGGCTATAAGACCCTTGTGATATTTGCTCAGGAGTTCGTAGTCTATTCGGGGCTTGTAGTAAAAGCCCTCCTTGTAGGAAAGGGTGGAGAGCTTCATCAGGTTTTTAAGCCCCTCCTCATCCTTGGCTATGAGTATAAGGTGGTGGTTGTGTTTATCGGTGATGTTGTCCTCCGAACCCTTCTCCTTTCTGTCAAAACGCGAGCCAGTGGTGAAGTAGGCTTCCATACCTATGAGGGGTTTTAAACCCACGCCCTTCATACTTCTGTAGAAGTCAAGAATGCCGAAAAGATTTCCGTGATCGGTGATAGCTACAGCTCTGTAGCCCAGCTCCTTTGCTCTTCTTGCCAGGTCCTTTACCTTTATAGCACCGTCAAGGAGAGAATATTGAGTGTGGAGGTGAAGGTGAACAAAATCCCTCATCCTCTTCCATCATAAAGGAAAGGGTAAAAAAGTCAAATCTTCAGGTCTTTGAAAAAAGAGGTCGGGGAGTTAGAACTCCTAACCCCCTAAAAGGTGGTGTTTTTTAACCTGAAGGAACCCTGTATTTCTCCTGCGTCATGATGTCAACGCCCACCTCCAGGTTCTCCAGCCAGTCAATAAAACGGTTTACCATATCCTTACCCTTGAACATGGCACCGTGCTGTGGCACTATCATCTCTATATCCAGCTGTCTGACCATGTTAGCCCAGAAACGCAGTATCTTGTTACTCGTCATATACCTTCTGTGGAAGCCTTCCATATACTTGAGGTGGGTGTCAAAGTCTTCCACCACAAAGTAATCCTGTCCCAGAGAAGCACCGAGGTCTCCAGAAAAGAGTATCTTGGAGCAGGGGTCGTAGACCTGGAAGTTGCCCTCGGAGTGCAGGAAGTGTGCAGGCAGGATGTAGAGCTTGCAATCCCCTCCAAGGGTAAGCACCGTTCCGCCGTCATCTATAGGAAAGACCCTGTCCTCCAGCTGAGAATCCAGCCCGAAGTGAGGTAGAAAACGCATCCATAGCTTGGAAACATAGGCTACCGCTCTTGTTGTCATGAGCCAGCCGTTGATGGAGGCAACTATATCCGGGTCCTGATGGGAAAGGAAGATATATTTTATCTGGTTTGGTGGAAGGTAGAGAGAGAGGTCAGAGAGAAGTTTGGAAAAAACCTTGTGACCGCCCGGGTCAAGGAGCATGCCTTCACCCTTGTGTATAATCAGCACCTGATTAGACTGAACCGCGCTGGCAGGTGTAAGCTCCTCAAAAAACACCACCTTGTGGTCTGGTGTGTTGAAAATCACATTTTTCATAAAGCACCTCCAACATGATAAATATCAGATTTAAATATAGCACAAAACTGGAAAATAAAAAGTGGGCACGAGGCCAAGGTGAAGTCTGAGAGGAAGTAACCTTGCTAAGAACCAACCTGCCGTATAATTTATAAACCATGTTCCAGTTTACAGAAGAGCAGATAAAGAGGTATGCAAGGCATATAATCCTGCCAGAGGTAGGTGGCAAGGGTCAAGAGAAGCTTTTGAGGTCAAAGGTGCTTGTAGTGGGTGCAGGTGGTCTTGGTTCCCCCTCCATATACTACCTTGCGGCGGCCGGTGTGGGCACCATAGGCATAGTGGACTTTGACGTGGTGGATTTTTCCAACTTACAGAGACAGATACTCCATAACACGGAGAGGGTAGGTGTCTCCAAGGTGGAGTCCGCACGCCAGACGGTGGAGAAGCTAAACCCTGACGTGAAGGTAATAACCTACAACACAATGATAAACAAGTCCAACATAGAGGAGATAATAAAGGATTACGACCTGGTGCTGGATGGAACGGACAACTTCCCCACCAGATTTCTGATAAATGACGCCTGCTATTTTATGGGTAAGCCCCTTGTGTCCGCCGCCATACTCAGATTTGAAGGTCAGATAACCCTTTTTGACTTTAGGGACAAGGAGAACTCACCCTGCTACAGATGTCTCTATCCTGAGCCCCCTCCACCCGGTCTTGTGCCCTCCTGTCAGGAAGCTGGCATATTGGGCTCCATAGGAGGTATAATGGGCTGTATTCAGGCAACGGAAGCCATAAAGCTCCTGCTTGGCGTGGGTGAGCCTCTCGTAGGTAAACTTTTGGTTATGGATGCCCTCTCCATGGACTTCAGGAAGGTAAAGCTCAGGAAGGACCCGGGCTGTCCCCTATGCGGTGAAAAACCCACCATAAAAGAGCTTATAGAATACGAGCAAGTCTGCGAGGCTCACTTTTAGTCAGAAAAGGTTATTTTTTGCGGTTAATATAAACAGGAGATGGGAAAGGAGCTAACGCAGGCACTGGGGTTCATCTTTGAGGGGGCTTTTAAGCTTGGCTTTATGAAGGATAAGTTAGAAAATACACAATATAAGAATTTTGTGGAGGGGGTTTTTGCCAAACTTGAGGAAGAATGCAGAAAAGAAGGGTTGGAGGAGCATATAGACAAGGTAAGGAGCTTCCTTGAGAGCGTAAAACCAAAGATGCCCTACTCCACCTCGGGAGAATTTCCGCCAGAGCTGAAGGTTTGCGGGTTTGATACCACACCGGAGGGTGCCATTAGCAGTTATACAAGAGTAGCCTTCTTCTTAGGCTACTGGGCGGGTCTTTTGTATGGAGTTCAGCACAGGAAGGCGGAGCTGAAAAAGTTCACCATGGGTGAGGAGCACTCACAGGTGGTGTGGAAGAACGCAGACCTTATGTTTCTTGAAGGTAACACCCTTTATGTGGTGGACTTTAAGGCATCGGGACTCACCACCAGGATAAAGGAAATAGCCATCAGCAAAAATATCCCTCAGGGAAGTGGTCAGGGCGTATACATACCCTTCCTAAATTACGGCGTCCCCATAAACCTCTCTCTCGGTCAGCTCTCTTTAGAGAGGTTTCTGGAAAAGCTCATGAAAACCAAAGAGGAGATGCTAAAGCTCAAGGATGTTTTTGTGGAGATAAAGGGCTTTCTTCAAATCCTTAGCTATGCAGTGGACTACCTGCTGGAGGAAAAGGACCCGGTAAGGGAGGTGGTCCTTGAGCTTGTCTATCCTCTTCAGGAGTCTTTTAGGGTGAGGTTTAGCGTGGAAGACAGGGAAGCCCTGAAAGTTTATCGGGAGGACATAAAGGAGCTCTACAGAACCGTAAAATCGAGAAGCTGGAGCTACAGAGAGGCGGATAACCCTTCACATATCCGAAGTTCAAGGCTCAGGAAGGAATACAGAGAGGAGAAAGAAAGGCTCTTAAAGACTATAGAGGAAATCCAAAAAGAAAAGAAAAGGCTGGATGTGGACCACATAGAGGGAGCGAGGGATGACGTAAAGAAAAGGGTGGAGGATTTTATGAAAGAGCCCCAAAATTGCAAAGCCCTTGCCCTGCTTCATTCCGCCGGCAGTGGGAAAACCTCAAGGGTGAGAAATTCCATACTCAACATGCCTGGAAAGCACATAGTCCTATACTTTGCCACCAGAAAAAGGATTGTGGAAAAGGAGTATGAAAAGGTGGAGGATGAAATTAAATCTCACAATGGCGTTGTTTTTCTTGGAAAGCCCGAGAAGAAGAGCTCTCCCTCTTTAATTCACAGAGGAGACTACTTCGAACCTACCTCCGGCCGCAAGGGCATCCTCCAGAGGATGGTAAAGGGCATAAAAGGAGCTGCGGGAAAACATGAGCAGATATGGGGTTTTGCCACACTTCAGTCTATTGTGGAGACGGACTTTGGAAGCACCTCAAGGCACATGGAAGAGCTGCTTACACCTCGCATCCTCAAAGAATACACACTGCATTTTATCCTTGATGAGTTTCTTGGCTTTAGCAACGGTCTTTTTGCCATAAGTGAGCTCTTTGAGCTTGCCCGTAAAGCCCGTGATAGAAAGGGTAAGGTGAACCTTTATCTTTTTGACGCCAACGGCTACACGCCGGAGCTCTTAGAGGGTATCCTGCAGGAGTATGAACAGTATGGGGTGGTGCCGGAGGCTGTGGTCCTGTGCAGGTTTGTGCCAGAGGTGAAAAGCCTATACAAAGAAATACCTCTTTTCCTATACTCCAGGCATGGCTTTCCCTCGAAGGAGCTCTGGGTCTACAGAAAATTTCTAAAAGTTAAAAATTTTGACCGCGAAGAGGACTATCTGAAGCTGGTGGAATACATAGAGAAGACCTTCACCAACAGAGGAGAGAGCACCGCCTTTCTTTTCCTTCAAGACAAGGAGGCTATAGCTTACCTATCTCACCTGCTGAGAGAACGGGGTATAAGCACGCTGGTAGCCACCGCCAGCTCAAAGAAAAGCCAGGAAGAGATAAGCAAGGGTAGGGAGGACATCATACTGGGCACTTCCTCCGTCTCTCGGGGGCTTGACTTTTCTCGAAAGGACAAACCTGTAGACCACATATACCTAGTGGTGTCCGACTGGGGGCTGGAGAACAATCTGGTGGAAATCATCCAGGCTATCTCAAGGGCGAGGGGCGACGAGAACACAGAGACAAGACCAAAGCACCTGCATCTGGTGTATCTGCTCTCCGAAGAGGTTCCGGAGTATGTGATAGACAACATACTTAGCTTGCACGAGGATGCGGACAGAGAGGTCATAAAGCTCATTTACGAGGTGGAATATCTAAGACAGAAGATTGACCTTGACCGGGTGGTGGTGCGCATAGTGGAGCAGTTTTTAAAAAGTAAAGAGGGAAGGGTTCTGGTGCCCGTGCCCGCCCAGCACAGGACCCTTTACGCTCAAAACAAGGTCTCCCAGCTTGAGGCGGTGGTCACCTTTCTTGAGGATGTATATGTAATGGAAAAAGAAGAAAAGGTAAAGAAAAAGCTCCTGCGGTTAAGAGATACCATACTTTCTGCGGTGGACATATATACAGAGGACATACCCAGAGACTTTTCAGGGGTGACTTACTACCATCCCTATGTTCTCCTCGAGAGGGCAAAGCTCCGCCTTACCTTTGACAACGAAAAGAGAAGGGAAGCCAGCATCCTCTATGAGGAGTTGAAAGAAGTGCTTAAAGGACACAACGAAGAGCTGTCTGAGGATGTTATAAACTTTATAAACAGCGTTGCACCCCTTGAAGGATATGAAGTGCCCCTTCTCCTGCCTGTCTACTCACTGGTCTTTACAAGGCAGGTGCTTTGCAAGAATGACTCCTTGATAAGGTTCAAAGTAGGGGGCAGGGTGGGGAGGGGTGGTGCGAGGGTTATGGGAGGTAGGCTTGAGTTCTGGACGCGCTGCTTCAATGACGAAGTCTCAAAGAAGGAATACGCCTGTATACCCCTTGGTGAGGATTACCCTTACAGGGAAGTGCTCAGTGGACGTTTTGCCCGCTTTCCCGTAGAATTTTTAAAGGAACTGCTGGAGGTAGAGGATGGAGATAAAGGGTAGGGAGCAGGACCCAAGGCTCGGACTTTTTGCGAGGGGTGAGTATGCGGGAAGTGGCTTTGTATATGCAGGGGTCTTTTTCAACCAGGAAGATGATTATTTGAACAACTTAGCAGGCGTCCTCCACAAGATTATAAACAAAGAACCCGACGCCTTTCAAAGCTTTGAAAGCTTTTTGAAAAACAAAGACAAGCACATGGAAAAGCAGGCTATATACCCAAGAGGGGATGTGGTCAGGTGGATAAGACCCTTCAGGAAACATAGAAAGGCAAAGGACACCTGCTTTTACAGGAAAGGCGAAGGAAGCAGGATGCCTGTAATGGAGTTAAGGGTTTCTCCTCCCTCTGACCTGGAAAGCTCTGCGGGGCTTGTGTTTGTGAGGCTAAAGGGCTACGAGGATAAACCATTGAGCAGTGAAGTGGTGTGGGATGCAAGAAAAGACTTGCTGGACATATGGCTGTCCCTTGCGGAGGACCAGGAAGTTAAGGACTACCTGAGAAGGGTAAAGGATGTTGTGGAGCTCTTTGAGAAGCGCTGCCAGGCACCTTTCACAAATATCCCTTTTCCAGGTTGGTCTTTTACCTATTTCCTGTGAACTTTGACCGGTTTATGAACGCGGTGGTTGTTTCCAAAGCCAGCCTTTACTTTAGAAGGGAGGAAACAAAAAAGAACCTCTGGAACGAAGTCCTCAAAGACATGGGGGTGGACTACAGGAAAGACCTTGAGTATGTGCTAAAAGAAAAGGGTAGAAGCCTTGAGAACATAAAGTTGCTTTTGGAGGAGGCACTATCTGAAGAGAGGCTTAAAAGCTTAAGAAAAGACTGGAAGAGGGTGCTCAAAAAGCTGGTAAAGGGCGAAAGCGACAAAGTGCTTGCGGTCTTTATGGGGAACCCTCAAAGGGAGGAGGTGTGGGTTTCCTTTGGAGAGTTCTGCGTGCCTGATAAGGAGATAAACCTTTGGGTTTTTGCGGAGAGAGAGTTTGAACTGCAGAAAGGTGAGCGAAACCTGAAGCTAAAGGAGCTCCTTGACCTCCTTCAGGAGGAGCTGAGGGACAACGCAAAGCTTCAGAGGTATATAGGCAATCTGAAAGTAAACCTTAAAAGGAAAAGGGACGGAAGTCCCTACAGGTTTGAGGAACTCTTCGGCAGAGATATGTTTTTAAAACTTCTAAAGGGTGAGGTCAAGCCTGAAAAGGGCAACATATACAAGCCGGGAGATTCCAGAGAACTCCTTTACAGCCTCTGCTACTTCTCTGCAAGGCTTGCTAACTTTGTCCACATGAGCAAAGAGACCATAGAGGGCATTCTGTTGCTGCTTGACACGGAGCTGGAGGAGGAAGAGGGCAGGTATCCTCTCTGGCCCTTGGTGAACCACATATACGAATACTACGGACTGCCTGTGCAGACAATAACAAAGCGCTTTTTTAGAAAACTGCTTGAGGAAAGACCTGAGGCGACGGTGAAGAACATGCTCATAAGCCTCTACAAGGATATAAAGACCCTCAAGTTTGACTTCGATGGCTTTCACCTGCCCGAGGAGCTTACCGTTTACGCGGTCATAGAGAGACCTTCACCCAGGTTTTTCTACGAGTTTGGCAGCATGAACGAGGAAGGGGAAAGGCATGGTCTTTATGAGGCTTTCTGCATCAGGATAAAGGGAAAGCAAGCAACGGTGCATGTGGAGGACAAGTTCATACTTCTTGCGGGAGGATACGGTGGAGATGGAGCTCGCCTTGAGAAGTGGATAAGGGAAAAGCTTATGCATAAGGATGTGCGCTTCTGTCTAATAACTGCGGTTAAAGACTCTTACCTTGCGGGACTTGAAGAGAGGCTTGGAACGCCCTCAGAGTTAGAGGGTAAGCTCCTCCTTATAAGATACGACGAGCTAAAAACCGCCTACTTTTCAGACAGAGCTCAGGAAAGTTGCTATGTGGTATACACGCAGGAAATGAACAGGCTCATGGAAAGGCTTGGCATAAAGGCTGAAAAGGATGTGGCTGCCATAGCCATAAAGCCCGCAGAGGCAAAGAGGGACTTTGAAGACAGTATATACCACGCAGCACTTCAGATTTTTTTCACTGAAAAAGTGGGCTGGTCAAAGGAGGAAATCTACGCAGAGAGAAAGAGCCTTTTCATATTCACCCTTATCGCCCTTTCCATGTTTGAGAGCGAATCCTTTGCCACGCCTTACAGCAAGCTACCCATCTGGAGCAGGGAGAGGGGTGCCTACCTGCGTCTGGAGAGAGACCTGAAGGAATACCTCCTGCCTCTTAAAGCTGTCCTCTACGAGATGCTCTACACCATGGCACCACTGCCGGGTTATGGAGAGAGCTCTATGGGTTAAAATCTATAAACATGTTCAGAAAGGTGCTGGTGGCAAACAGGGGTGAGGTAGCCCTGAGGATAATAAGGGGCTGTGAAGAGCTGGGTATAAGGACAGCAGCCATATACTCGGAAGCGGACGCCAAATCTCTCTATGTTAAAAAGGCGGATGAAGCCTACCTTATTCCCGGAGACCCGGTAAGGGCTTATCTGGATTATGTGAGGATAGTGGACCTGGCAAGGTCTATAGGTGCGGACGCCATACATCCCGGTTACGGCTTTCTGGCGGAGAACACAGACTTTGCCCGATACTGTGAGAGCAGGGGTATAACCTTTATAGGACCTTCCCCGGAGCACATAGAGCTCTTCGGTGACAAGGTAAAGGCAAAAAGGGCTATGGAAAAGCTGGGTATACCAACCATACCCGGTTCTCCAGAGCCACTTAGAAACTACGAGGATGCCCTGCACTACGCAAAAGATATAGGACTTCCCGTAATACTTAAGTCCGCCTATGGGGGTGGTGGAAGGGGTATGAGGGTGGTAAGGAACCTGGAAGACCTTCCCAGGCTCTTTGAGTCCGCTTACAGAGAGGCGGAGACCTTCTTTGGAAAGGGAGACCTCTTTTTAGAAAAATATCTGGACAACCCTAAACACATTGAGGTGCAGATATTGGGAGACAAATATGGAAATGTGGTCCATCTGGGCGAAAGAGACTGCTCGGTTCAGAGAAAGCATCAAAAAATTGTGGAGCTGACACCCTGCCCCCTCCTTCCAAAAGAGCTCAGACAGAAGATGCTGGGTATGAGCGTAAGGGCTATGATGCAGGTAGGCTACTACAGCGCCGGGACGCTGGAGTTCCTTGTGGACCTCAAAAACAAAGAGTTCTACTTTATAGAAATGAACACAAGACTTCAGGTGGAGCACACCATAACGGAGATGGTCAGCGGTGTGGACATAGTGGAAAGTATGATAAGGATTGCCATGGGTGAGCCACTACCCTTTACCCAAAGTGACATAACCTTCCGGGGCTACGCCATAGAGTTCAGGATAAACGCGGAAGACCCAAGAAGAGGCTTTGCTCCTGCACCGGGCAAGCTGACCGCCTGCTGCTCAGGTCGAGGGGCCAGGGTGTGAGGATGAACTCGGGTGTTTGCCAAGACTATGTGATACCACCCTGCTTACGATTCCATGATAGCCAAGCTAAGTGTCTGGGCGCTTACCTGGGACAGGGTGCTTGCAAGGGCAAGGAGGGCTATAGACGAGTTTATAGTTAGGGGTGTTCCTACCAACATACCCCTACACAGAAAGATAATAAGAGACCCGGACTTTATCTCGGGAAACTTCGGCATAAGGTTCTTAGAAGAAAAGCTCCCAACCTATGACTTTACCATAGAGGGGGAGAAGGACCCGGAGACCCTTGTTCTGGCTGTATCTGCGGCTCTGTCCGCCTACTATGGGCTATAACTGATTTCCAATCCCTTGCTTTCAAAACCCAGCGGACTTATCACCTTCACTCTGAAGGTTCTTCTGCCCTCTGGCTTTGGAACCTCAAAGGAAAAGCCCACAGTCCTTCCTATCTCCTTTTCCTCTGAGTAGAGGACAAACTCCCTGTAATCCTTAGGGTAAGACCACACCAGGTATAACTTCTCTTTACCCTCCCTTATCTCAAGTTTTTCCACCTCTTCTACGGGCGGTGGCTCCTTTGGTTTTACACAGAAACCCACCGGTGGACTTTCAGCACTTCCTTCAAGACCTGTAAGAAGGTAGCATCTTTCACGGTAATCTCTCTCAAGGCTCAAAACTCCTCCAAAGCTCTTTCCTTCCTCAAGTTGTATAAGACCCTCCTTAACAGGATAGAGCCTGTAAGCCTCAAAGCCTGAGGCAGTGACCTTTACAGAGCCGTTTTCCTCAAGTATTTGCAGGCTGGCTTTTTTCTCCATCGCAGGTCCAAGGCAGAACCTTCCGGACTTACCTCCCACTCTCTCCACATGGAAGCAGAAAGCCTCTCTCCTTTCCTTTCTCCAGTAAGAACCTACCTTTTCAAAATCCTTCAGCCTTATCTCACCCGATAGGCTTCTCACATAAACCCAGTCGCCTATCCTCCTTATCTCTACCTCAGGAGGCTTTAACACCTCAGGGCTTGCCTTTATACCGCACCCGGACAGAAAAAGAAAGAGGGAGAAAATCGTTACCTTTCCTATTTGTGTAAGCCTTTCCATGTGTGAATAGAGGTTCTGGGGCTCGTAGCCAGGCATTAGCATCTTCTGGCTTTCCTTCTGTCATTTAGGGGGTCCTGACTCCTTTTCGTAGGGCCAGATTATTATACCCCCTGCCAGGTTGTAGGCTTGATAACCCATATGTCTGAGAAAGTAAGTGGCAAAGGCGCTCCTCTCACCACTCCTGCAGTAAACTATGTAAGTCTTATCCTTTGAGAGCTCCTTGAAGGCATACCTTAGCTCATCAAGGGGAAGCAGAATAGAGTTGGGTATCCTCAACTGCAGATGCTCCTGGGGTGTCCTCACATCGAGCAGGACCACATCTTCTTTCTGTAGCATCTCCTTTGCTTCCTGAGGTCCGACCTCCGGCACCTGAAACATTTCAACCTCCTTTAGATTTATAATTATATCCTGAAGAGCCTCAGGCTCAGGTCCAGCCATCTGGCGGAGTGGGTAATTGCACCGCTTGATATAAAGTCCACACCCTCCACAGCATAGTCTCTTATGTTCTCAAGGGTTATGTTGCCGGAGACCTCCACCATAACCCTGTCCTTTGTGAGCTTTACTGCCTCCCTCACTTCCTCCGGTGAAAAATTGTCTAACATGACCATATCCACACCACACTGGAGAGCCTCATGAAGTTCCTGAAGGTTCTCCACCTCCACCTCAATCCTGTAAACGGGGCTTATCTTCTCCCTAACCCTCCTCACCGCCTCAGCTATACTACCTGCCACCACCTTGTGGTTGTCCTTTATGAGCACCAGGTCGTATAGGGCGTATCGGTGGTTTACACCACCACCCACTCTCACCGCATACTTTTCAAAAAACCTGAGACCTGGCGTGGTCTTTCTGGTGTCCAGCAACCTTACACCGGTTCCCCGGAGAGCATCCACGAACCCTTTTGTCATTGTGGCTATACCGCTGAGCCTCTGAAGAAGGTTAAGGGCTACCCTCTCACCTTTAAGGAGCGCCTCCGCTGGACCTTCAAGGACCAGAATTTCCTCACCGCCCAGGAAAGCCTCTCCTTCTTCTTTAGCTCTCAACACTTTCACATCCCCCAGAAGCTGAAATACCTTAAGCGCAAAAGGAATGCCTGCGAGCACTCCCTTCTCCTTCGCCCTTATAACCCCCCTTGCCCTCTCACCCCGAGATAAGCCCTCTGTAGTTATATCTCCATGCCCCAGGTCCTCTTCAAGGAATCTTAACAAAAGCCCTTCCACCATAGGTTATAATTTTAAGGGGGTAGGGTATGAAAATAGTAATGGTTGCCCCTGAGAGCGCTGCTTACATAAAGGCTGGAGGGCTCGGAGATGTGGTTCACTCTCTCGCCAAAGCTCTTATAAAACTCGGACATACTCTTTTTGTAATAATGCCAAAATACTCAAAAATAAAAGGTAACCTGAGAAAAGTTTCCAGCGGTAGTGTTTCCTTTAAAGGTGCTATGCAGGAGTTCAACCTCTACGAGGACATAAAGGAGCATGTAAGGTATTACTTTATTGACTTTCCCGAATACTACGGAAGGGAGCACATATACGCCACACCAAAGGGTGAGTATGAGGACAACCCCCTGCGCTTCGGTTTTCTCTCTCTGGCAAGCCTTGAGGCAATGAAGCTACTGAAGATTGAGCCTGATATCATACACCTTCACGACTGGCATACAGGTCTCCTCCCCCTTTACAAAAAACTCTATTATCCCGAGCTCGCAAGTGTCTCTGTTATATTCACCATACACAACGCCCTTCATCAGGGTATATACGAACCCCACTTTCTACCCATGCTCAACCTACCCTGGGAGTTCTTCCACCCCTACAAAGGCATGGAGTTTTACGGCAAGATAAACTTCCTCAAGTCCGGTATAGCCTTCTGCGATGTGCTGACCACGGTGAGCCCCTCCTATGCGGAAGAGCTCAGAAATTATGCCTACGGACTTGAAGGTCTTATAAGGGAGAAAAAATATTTCTTCGGCATCCTGAACGGCATAGACTACGAGGTGTGGAACCCGGAAAAGGATAGGTTCATAAGATACAATTACAGCGTAAAAAACTATAACAAGGGCAAGTCCGGAAACAAGAAATACCTGAAGGAGACCTTCGGTCTTAAAACATCTCAGGAAAAGCCTCTCGTGGGTATGGTCTCAAGGCTTACCACCCAGAAGGGTCTTGACCTGGTTCAAGAGGTTCTTCAGGAGATGGTAAGGGTAGGCTTTGACCTTGTGTTTCTTGGTTCTGGCGAGGAGAGATATCAGGATATGCTCATAGATTTTATGAAGAAACACCCGGAGAGTGTGAGGGTGAGGATAGAATACAACGAGGAGCTCGCCCACAAGATATTCGCCGGAGCAGACCTTTTCCTCATGCCTTCCCTCTTTGAACCCTGTGGTTTATCGCAGATGATAGCCATGAGATATGGCACTGTGCCCGTGGTAAGGGCGACCGGTGGGCTCAAGGACACGGTCATCGACTATGTGGAGAACCCCCTTGAGGGTAACGGTTTTTCCTTCAAGGAATACTCGGGCAAGGAGCTTATGCATACCCTTTTGAGGGCAAGGGTATACTACGACATGCAGGTATGCAACCACTCAAAGGAATGGAGCGAGATAGTGAAAAGATGCATGAAAAGAGACTTTTCCTGGGAAAGAAGCGCCAGAGAGTATGAAAGGATATATTCAACCGCACTGATGCTCAGAAGATATGGTTCTTAGCCAGGAAGAGCTCCTAAAGGTCCTTGAACCCTTAAGAGAAAAAAGGAAAATAGTGTTTACCAATGGATGCTTTGACCTTCTCCATGCGGGGCATGCCCACTACCTCAGGAAAGCAAAGGAACTTGGTGACCTTCTGGTGGTGGGTCTTAATTCGGATGAGTCTGTGAGGAGGATAAAGGGACCCAGAAGACCAATCCTGCCCCAGTCTCTGAGGGCATACCTTCTTGACAGCCTTAAGCCTGTGGACTATGTGGTTATCTTTGAGGAGGATACGCCGGAGAAACTCATAAAGGCGGTAAGACCCCAGGTGCTTGTAAAGGGGGCGGACTGGGAAGTGGAAAACATAGTGGGGGCGGACTTTGTGCTTTCCTATGGCGGTGAAGTAAGGAGGGTAGAATTTGAGTTTGAGCTTTCTACCTCTTGGATAATAAAGAGGATAATAGAGCTCTACAGGGATGCGGAGAGGTGAGCTTCTATGGTCTCCTCAAGTTTTGAAAGTATCTCCTTTGACACCTTGAGCCTCTCAAGTCTGGTAAGGTTTTCCTCCCTCATAACTCCTCTCACTATATTCCTGAGACCCTCCTCAAAGACCTCCTCCCTGTAAAGGCCCATGCGTTTGAGAAACTCCAGCCTGAACCTGAGGAGGAAAACTCCCGAGTTTTGTGTCCTGAGGGTGAGGTAGTTTACCGTCATGTCAAAGAGCTCCGGCTCATACTGAAAAAACCATCTTTCCACAAAGGAGGCAATTGAGCTCATCCAGAGATAGGCAGGGTAGCTCTCAAGAGACAGGTAAGAGAGAAACTCCACCTTCACCACATCCTTGAGAAAGAGCAGATCTCTTGACTGCCTGTAGACCACTTTCAGAAGGTTAAAGGGCTCCATATAACCCAGATAGCCTTCCTGTGGAAGTATGCCACCGGGCACAAAGAGCCTTGCCATACCACAGGAGCCGTAAACCTTCAGCATAAGGTCCTCATCCCCGGCTCTGAACCTTCTCAGGATTAGAAACCTGCCTTTTGCGGACACTGTGCTATAATTATAAACCCGTCATGCCAACGCTCTTTAAAAGGTCAAGAGAGATAAGGAACTATGTGAAGTCTCACAGGTGTGAGAAGGGACATGCGGTGGGCTTTGTCCCCACCATGGGCTACCTTCATGAAGGGCACAGAAAACTTATAAGAGAATCGAAGATACAGAACGACATAACCATAGTCAGCATATACGTGAACCCCCTCCAGTTTGGAGAGGGAGAGGATTACGAGAGGTATCCCAGAGACCTCCAGAGGGATATAGGCATCTGTGAGGAAGAGGGGGTGGACGCGGTCTTTGCCCCCACCGATGAGGAGATGTATCCCGAAAAACCCCTCATAAGCATAAGTATAGAGGGCTTGACCGATGTGCTGGAAGGTGAGTTCCGCCCAGGACACTTCAAGGGTGTGTGTAATGTGGTGCTAAAGCTCTTCAACATAGTCCAGCCAGACAGAGTCTACTTTGGAGAAAAGGACTATCAACAGCTGAAGGTGGTGGAAAGACTTGTCAAAGACCTTAACATACCTGTAGAGGTTGTTCCTGTGGCTACCGCAAGGGACAGTGAAGGTCTCGCCCTGAGCTCGAGGAACATTTATCTAAGCCCGGAAGAGAGAGAATCCGCACTTTCCCTCTACAGGTCTTTTCTACTTGCGGAGAAACTATTAAGAGATGGAAATAGAGACGCTAACCTTTTAAAGGAAGCCATCAGAGATTTCATACTAAGACACCCTCGCGTGCGCAAGGTTGACTATGTGGAGATAAGGGATAAGAACCTGAGCCCGGTGCAGGAGGTCAAAGAGGGTGATAGAATACTTCTCGCTGTATGGGTAGGGGAGACGAGACTTATAGACAACTGGAGGATTGGCGATGCAAAGGTTTGAGGGTTTTTTAAAGGCGGAGGGCTTCAGCTTTGGCATAGTCGCCAGCAGGTTTAACCACCTTCTTGTGGACAGGCTTATAGAGGGTGCGGTGGACTGTATACTCAGGCATGGTGGACTTGAGGAAAACATATACCTATTAAGGGTTCCGGGTTCCTGGGAATTACCCATCGCAGTTAAAGAGCTTATAAACAGAAGGAAGGTGGACGGTGTGGTAGCCCTCGGAGTTCTGATAAGGGGTCAGACCCCCCATTTTGAATACATAGCCAATGAGGTGGCAAAGGGTCTTGCGGTCGTTAGCCTTGAAATGGGTAGACCGGTGGGTTTCGGTGTTATAACCGCAGACACTTTGGAGCAGGCGCTAGAGAGAGCAGGAACAAAGCAGGGTAATAAGGGGTGGGAGGCAGCCCTGTCGGTTATAGAGATGGTGAACCTTCTGAGAAGTCTTTGATGCTATACAAGCCTCAGGCAAGAAGGGACGCCTTCCTTATACTCTACCAGTGGGACATGAGGGGTGGACCGATAGAAAACCTGGTGGAGGAATACATCTCCATCAACCGCATATCTTTGCAGGATCAGAGAAGATACATAAGGAAGCTGGTGAAGACCTTTATGGAGTATGGGGTGGAGATAGACAAGCTTATAGCAGAACTTTCGGAGAAGTGGGATATAGACAGGGTGGGTTTTATAGAGAGAAATGTTCTCAGAGTGGCACTGGCGGAGCTACTCTTTCTATCACCAAAAAACCCAGCCCTTATAGCCTCCGACTATGTGAAAGTAGCTCAAAAGTATGCAGGAAAAAACTGTGCAAGGTTCGTAAATGGCATACTGGGAAGGGTTATAAGAGAGAAGCTGGGCAGAGGAGATTAGGACTTTTCCCCCTCCTTAACTTCCTGACCTTTTACCTCCTTTACCCTCTCTTCCTCGCCTGATACAGACCTCTTGAAGTTCCTTATACCCTCGCCAAGAGCTTTACCCACCTCCGGTAGCTTTCCAGCTCCAAAGAGAAGCAAGAGAATAAGGAGTATGAGAAGTATCTCGGTAAAGGAGAGCTGTGGTATCATGCCTGCTCCTTTTTCTCCGGTCTTTTCTCCTCCTCTTCTCCCGAGAGAGCCTTCTTGAAGTTCCTTATACCCTCGCCAAGACCTCTACCAAACTCGGGCAATTTTGAGGCTCCAAATATAACAAGTATCACCACCAGTATAAGAACCAGTTGCCACGGTAAGGGGAAATGCATTTTTCACCTCCTTGGGGATAAATTATATGCCTGCCTCTTGACAAATACAAGGGGATTGTCTATGATTAAGAGAAGAGCGGGTAAAAGAAAGGGAGGGCGCCTTACCTTTCTGAGCTTGCTTGAGTAATAATCTTTAAGGAGGTTTTTGTTCCATGTCATTCACAGGCACAGTCAAATGGTTCAGCAAGGAAAAGGGTTATGGTTTTATAACCCGTGATGACAATCAAGGGGACGTGTTCGTTCACTTCTCCGCCATACAGCAAAGAGGTTTCAAAACTCTTGAGCAAGGACAGAGGGTTGAGTTTGAAGTGGAGCAGGACGCAAAGGGATTAAGAGCAAAAAACGTAAGAGTGTTGTCTTAAGGTCAACTCCCCCTGCGGGGGGTTCTTTAATTACCTCTCCGTTTTTCCCTGAAGAAGGACCTTAGCAGTTGACCCGCTTCCTCTACTGGCACATATTCCCAGCTTACCCTGTGGTTAAAGGTGGGCTCGTCCAGAAGGCTGTATCTACTCATGACCGCACCATACCTTTCATCCCTTGCGAGGAAAATCAACCTTTCCACCCTCGCAAGCACCAGAGCGTAAGCACACATGGGGCAGGGCTCAAGAGAAACATAAAGCTCACAACCATAAAGATACTTACTTTTCAGAAGCTCCGTAGCCTCCCTTATAGCTATCATTTCTGCGTGGGCGGTCGGGTTTCCTCTTTCCTCTACCCTGTTGTGAGCTTTTGCGATAACCTTTCCAGACTTCACTATCAAACAACCCACTGGCACCTCCCCTCTTTGGAGACCTTTCCTTGCCTCTTCCAGACACAGCCTTATAAACTCCTGCACCTTCTAAAATTTTAATCAGCTTGTCAGAGAAAGGGAGAGGGGATAAATTTAAGCTATGCTTCTGACTGCCATCGCCTTGTGCCAGGTTCTTCTCTTTGAGCAAGCCGGGTGCGCATCCTGCAAGGCTTCCTACAGAGAGCTCGGTAGATATCCAAACCTTAAGGTTGAAGTATACGATATGGTTAAAGATAGAGAACTGGCAAGGTCCTACAGAGTAATAGGCACGCCCACCATTGTATTCCTCAGAAAGGGAGAGGAGATAGGCAGGGTTTATGGCTACATACCGTCCCTCATAAAGTCCCTTGCGGAAAAATGCTCCTGAACCGCCAGTTTTTTTCAACCTGGAAAAATGCGGATTGATTTTTTCACCCAGCGTGTATAAAGATTATAGTATAGAACATAACGTATTGCAGAAAAGGAGGCAGTCATGCCAAGAAGGATAAAGATTGAGGATATTGAAGAACTTGAGAGAAAATACCTGCAAGGAGAGAAAAGCTCAGACTTCAAAGCCCTCATAATCAAACTTGTAGAAAAACTCGGCTC
>JBCNVH010000050.1:0-8337 GCA_039630295.1 Aquificaceae bacterium
ACCGCTTCCCAGCTCAGGTGGTTTTTTGTCCAGTTAAGACCCATAGGCAGTGGGCTTTCCAGCACCCTTACAAAACCCTTTACCCTTACGACCTGAGATGGAAGCCTTCTCAGAAAGTTTTCAAGTTCCTCCATTGAATAAAAGCCTTCAGGCTTGATAGTTATCTGAGAGAAGCTCTCTCTTACCGCGTGTCCGCTCTTGCTCTGCGTAGAACTCTTCCTTTCTGGAGGTTTCCCCTCAAAGAAGGTAAAGAAGTCTTCCTCCACCTTTCCTTCGTAGCAAAGAAAGGCAGGTCTGCCTTTTAGGAGCTCTCTGAGTTCTCCTGGGTCCTCAGAGAGGTCGCACCTGCTTATAACCACACAATCCGCATATTCCAGCTGAGCTCTAAACACAGATTCCTGGCGGAGCTCTCTCCAGCTATCCACAGGTAGCAGGCAGACCACCATTGGCGTGCCATAGCCTGCTTCCTCCATAGCCCTCATCAAAGGATAGGGGTCCGAGAGCCCTGAGGTCTCAAGGACCAGCAGGTCCACACCTTTGAGTGTTTCCAGAGCTCTTAAAAGCTCACCCACCCCCTCACAGCAAAGGCATAACCCATCAACACCCAGAGCTCCTATGTTCTCGGAGTAAAACCTTAGCCTGTCGTAGCCTACCTCACCAAAGTCGTTAACCAGTATGCCAAGGTTTCTGTCTTTGTATCTTTCCACCAGGCTTCTGAGGACAAAGGTGGTTTTACCACTACCCAGAAAGCCTGTTACTAAAATACTGAGGGGCATCAGACAAGAAAGGCTCTTCCTACCCTCTCAAAGACCTGATAGAAATCCCTTACCACCTGCCCCTGAGCCTGACCTGAGGGTGCGGTCTGTATTCTTTTGATTATCTCCCATCTTTCTGTGTCCACCACGAAGACGCTGTCCGCCACCCTGTTGGTTATGTACATCTTCTTACCTACAAAGACCGCATGCCCCATGTGTCTTCCCACGCCCGTATCCACAACTTTTATGGACTTCCTCTGGGCTATATCTATTACCTCAAACTTTGTATCCCCATACTGGGTTATGACCGCATACCTGCCGTCAGGCGTCATGTAGGCATGTCCCACGCCCTTTATGTTAGAGTTTATCTTTGCCACCTCCTTTCTTCCATCCGCGTCGTAGAAGGCTATGGTGGTGCCTTCAAAGGGGCTTGCACCCCTGTTGCACAGCACAAAAAGCTTACCATCGTTGGTAAAGTTGCCGTGATGACCCTCTATTCTTGCCTGCTCCTGCTTTTCAAAGACATCCAGCTCCGGCTTCAGTATACCCTTGTAGACAGGTGAAGCAGGGTTTGAGACATCATACACATAAACATTGGGTGCGGAGAGAGAAGTCTTTGGCTCGTTAAACTCCACCGTCACCCACAGCTCTTTGCCCCTCCAGTCAAAGTAGTGGGGGTTGCCGGACAGGGTTACTTCCCTTAGCACCTTGCCATCTCTGCCAATCAGATAAAACATGTTGTCCGCATAGTTACCCACCGCGTATATACTGCCATCCGGAGACCAGGAGCCGTGCATGGTAAAGTCGCCCTTGTGCTCCTTGTTTGCCACAGGCAGGTTTACGCTCGCCACTATCTGGTTGTTGGAAGTGCTCACAAAGACCACCCTCGTGCCTTCTCCATCCAGCCCTGAGTGGTTCACCGCCACAAGAGCTCCGTCAGGAGAAACCACGGGATGCTTTGGTCTGCTGCCCGTCTCAAGGTTTCTTACAAGCTCCAACCTCTGGGTATCTATTACGCTGAGGGTTCTATTGTCCGGGGCGTTGTTTGCCACATACAGAAACCTTCCATCCTTTGAAACAGAGCCAAGCGTTCCACCTCTTCCTCCTGTTTCGATGACCTTTATCACCTCATCCTTTACAGGGTCTATGACCGCCACCTTTCCGTCACCCCTGAGGGCAAAAACGGGCATGTTCTGTGAAGCCATTGAGAGCCTGTTAAGTCCGAAGAGCAAATAAGCACCCCCGAAGCCTGCGCTGACAAGTAGGTCCCTCCGTGTAAGCATGAAACACCTCCTTTTCTGATGTATGTGGATTATCCTATCCCGATTCCTCAGTTTTGTCAATATAGAGGGGAGGTTCTATAATTAACTGTCATGAAACTTCTCTATGAAGGAAAGGCGAAGATAGTCTACCAAGTGGAAGAGGATAAGTGCCTTGTATACTTTAAGGATACGGCTACCGCCTTTGATGCCACAAAGAGGGCAAACATAGAAGGGAAGGGCATTCTAAACAATGCCATATCAAGCCTGCTCTTTCAGCTTCTGGAAGAAAGGGGCATAAGGACACACTTTATAAAGAAGGTCTCCGATAGAGAGATGCTGGTTTGGAGGGCAAAGAGATACGACCTTGAGGTGGTGGTAAGGAACATCACCGCAGGAAGCCTGTGTAAAAGGCTTGGCTTGAAAGAGGGGCAGAAGCTGAAAAAGCCCCTGGTGGAACTCTTCTACAAGAGGGATGACCTGCACGACCCCCTGATATGCGCAGAACATGCCCTTCTCTTAGGTCTTGCGGACAGGAGAGAAATAGGAGAGATGCTCAGAATGGCACTTAAGGTAAACAAAGTGTTAAAGGACTTTTTTAAAGACCACGGTCTTTTACTGGTGGATTTCAAGCTGGAGTTTGGCAGGCTCCCTGACCGCACTATTGGTGTCATAGATGAGATATCGCCTGACACCTGCAGGCTCTGGGATGCAAAGACGGGCGAAAAGTTAGACAAGGACAGGTTCAGGTTTGACCTGGGTGACCTCCTTGAAGGCTACAGAAAGGTTCTTGAAAAGGTTCAGGGTGGATAGACCACCAGCATAACCCTGCCAAGCTTTACCCACGCTCTGTCAAGCTCTCTCTCGTCCACTTTCTTTAACTCCTCGTAGCCCGTGTGTAAAAGAAAGGCACCCTCCTCGTATCCTACCACAACCATATAGTGGGGACTGCTCACACCAAATCTTCCCAGTTCTACCAGTATTATAGGGGGTATACCCCTGTCTATTAAAAGCCTTAAGTCCTGAATGTTCCCCCTTCTTGTCTCCACTTTAAGACCTAAAGACCTGACATAGTTTTCCAGGTCCGTTATGAGAGCTCCTTTCAGCTTGGGGTGGTAGACCCTTTCCCCTATAGATTCTTGAGATAACGCCATACCGTAAAATTGGAGGACAGAGCTCAGAGAAGCGGGACCGCAGAACTGGTCTCGCTGTTTAACAAAGGGAACCTGAAGGCTCTTTGAGTAGGCAAGGAAAGAGAAGAGAAGGAGGAAAAGGAGCATGCCTACCTTATTATTATCTCCTTGTTGAGAAGCTTAAGAAGGACAACGAGGAGAATGGCAATAAGAAGAACGCCTATCGCCAGAGCGACGCCGTCACCACCTGCCAGAACCTTATCGGAAGCCTTTGCCAGCATGTGTATCTGCTGGTCATTTAGCTGGGAAAGCCTGCTTTCCACCTCTTCCTTCGTAAGACCGTAGGCTCTCAGCTTTTCCTGAACTTCCTTGCTCTCAAGAGCTCTCTGGATTTTTGCCAGTTCCTCTTCCCTCTTTGAGTCTAAAATCTCAGAGGCGGGTTTTGAGCCCACAAGCCCTGCGAGGGCAGGTGCGGAGTTAAAGGTAAAAAACCAACCAGCCACACCTATTGCCAGAATTGGCTTTCTGAAAAGCCTTAACATGTCTCCACCTCCTTTCAGGTTTGGTTTAATTATATCAGAAGTCCTCAAGCTCAGGGTTAAAGGGTAGCGTGCCGTATCTTGCCCCCTCCACCAGAACCCTTCTACCCTCCACCTTTAGCCTGCCCTCCGAAATCCATTTTATAACCTGCGGCAGTATCCTGTGCTCCCGTTCAAGTATCCTCTGAGATAGAGATTCCTCACTGTCCTCGGGGAGCACGGGAACGCAAGCCTGAGCTATCACAGGACCGTTGTCGAGTTCTTCTGTTACAAAGTGAACGGTGCACCCAGTAATCCTTGCACCGTAATCAAGAGCTTGCCCCTGAGCCCTTAGACCCTGAAAAGCAGGGGTCAGGGAAGGGTGTATGTTTATGACCTTCATGGGGAAGGACTGGAGGAAAAGGGGAGAAAGGACGCGCATAAAGCCTGCAAGAACCACAAGCTCCACGCCTGCTTCCTTCAGTGCCCCCACAAGGGCAAGCTCAAAATCTTCCCTTCTTTTAAAGTCTTCCCTCTTTATAACCCTGTGAGCTAAACCGTGCTTTTTACACCTTTCTATTGCCTGAACGCCCTCCCTGTCAGATACGACAAGAGCTATTCTGTCTCTTAATTTACCCTTCTGTATGGCTTCTATTATAGCCTGCAGGTTTGAACCCCGTCCGGATACGAGTATACCCAGATTCATGTTATCATATTCTACTTCAGGAAAAGGCTAAAAGGAGGAGATAGAATGAACGTGGAGTTCATAGGTAAGGGTATTGAATGGACAGACTCCATGAAAGCTTTTGTGGAAGGTAAGCTGGAAAGGTTCAACAGATTTCTCAGGGAGGCGGAGGAGGACCAGGTGGAGGTAGTGGTCACCCTATCCACATCAAGGGCAAAACAGAAGGACTTCGCAGGTGATAGCAGACCAACCCTCTACAGGGTGGACATAGACATCTACCTGAAAACCTGGGGTGGCGGTGCCCTGCATGCCTGGGATGAGGATGTAGACCCCTTCTCCACTCTTGACAGGGTTATGGATGAGATAGAGAGACAGCTCATAAAGCTAAAACAGAGGAGGCACGAGCTGAGGAGGAGGGGGCACAGGATAAAGGAAGAAATGATAAGGGAGGAGATAAGACCCCATGAGGGAAGAGAAAAACCGCTGGTAGTGGAGGAGGAGCTTGTGATAGAAAAGCCCATGAGTGCGGAGGATGCTATATTTGAGCTTCAGCACTCGGGCATATACTTTCTGCCCTTCCTGGATGTGGAGACGGGAACGCTCAGAATAGCCTACAGGAAAAGGGGTGGAAACTACGGCATCATAAACACCAAATGTAAAGGTCTTTAGGGGAGCTGCCCCTCATGGGCAGACCTCTTTCTCTTCCACCTTCACTACCTTTCCATCCTGATAGTAAGTGGTCTTAACTATCCTGCAGTTACCCCTTGTAGCCACAGGCTCCGCCAACACCTTCTCTCTCTTATCCACCGATTCATACTGGACGGGTCTATTCTGGGCAGCCGCCTCTCTGGATGCCCTCGAGGCTATCTCTGTTATGGTGCCTCCTATGACCGCACCAAGAGCACCACCTATCACAGCGCCACGCCATCTGTTGTCCCTATCTATGAGAGCTCCCGCTATAGCACCACCTATAGCGCCCACCGTCGCACCCTCATAGGTTCTCTGAGTAGTTACCTGACCACAGGAAAAGATAAGACCCGCACCAAAAACCGCGAGCAAAAGTAATGCCTTTTCTCTCATTCTTCACCTCCTGAGTTTATAGTATAGAACATAACGCATTGCTGAAAAGGAGAAGTCTCATACTAAGAAGGATAAAGATTGAGAATATTGAAGAACTTGAGAGAAAATATCTGCAAGAAGAGAAAAGCTCAGACTTCAAAGCCCTCATAATCAAACTCGTAGAAAAGCTCGGCTCGGCGTCAAAAGCCTCAAACCTCACAGATATTCCAGAAGGAACTATACTAAAGTTTTGCATGGATTGAGCCTACTTTTATCAACCTTCTCCCTTGAACCCTCAAAAACCCATGATTGACAGAGTTTTTGTAAAAGTCATAGCTCTGTTGAAGCTTTCTCAGGATGACTATTTTCGAACCACTGATAGTCAGACACTCTGTAAGTATTTAACAATGGAATGCTAAGCCTCTGCAAAACTTCAGATATGAGTTTATAGAGGGGTCTATTAGTTTTTTTGCGAGTGTTAGGGGTGGAGAATGGAAGTGGTAAGAGAGTATAAATAGGGCTATGATTTGCTGGTCAGAGATTTTAGGCTTTCTACCTGCCTTGTGTAGGTGAGTTGGTGAAATGGTTCAATCTCGGCAAGGATTCAGGTAGGATTTTAGAATGTTCATTTTTCATACCTCCTGCTTTTTGAGAAAGAGTTTCTACACTTCCTTAATTTCTCACCCAACGTATTTTATCTTTTATAAAAATAATTAATAATTAATTTAATAATAATAAAGGCATCCAGAATTTCACACCCCGTAGAAGAAAGCCTTGAATGTCAATAATTTTATAAAAACGAATTTCACACCCCACATAAAACCCTTGTCATTCTTGATTTTTATGTATACTTCTAAGCCTTGAATATCAACAACTTCAAAAGATTTTCACAATTTCACATCCATATTTCTAAGTATGGCTTTTTTGGGAATTTTTATATACATGAGACTATTAAAGAATGCTGGAAAAAGACCTACTTAGAAACAGGGTGTGAAATTCGTTTCTTTTGTCTGTGAAATTCTGCTTGAATGTGTGGATTTTGTGGGTAATATGTGAAATTCCCTGTGAAAAACTCTTGTTAAAAAGCAAGGAGAAAACCATACTTAGGAATAGGGTGTGAAAATCTTTTATGATATAAATCATGTTAGTCATTTTGGAAGCCGTGTGCTATATCCGTGCTAATTGCATCCTTTAGGATGAAAGAGTATCAAGTGAAAGGAGACATTGCAATCGGGAAACCTTGTCCATGGTGTGAAGGTAGGATTTTGCCAATGTATAGGGTTGTGGATGCCTTTGTGCTGGGTTTGAGATGTCTTAGTGGATTGGTTAACCGGGGAATTAGAATTAAGAAAGTAGAGGACTAAATCATAGGAGGTATGGAGGGTTTTGATTGGGTGAATTGACGTGGAAAGCAGTGTATACTCGGATAAAGGTGTGTGAAGATAAATTTTATTCTATATACTCTACAGTGGAGTGTTGCAAATAATTATTTTTGTTGTGTTTAAAGAGAAGAGGTTGGTGGTATGAGTGAAATAGGCAAAGTGCTTATTATTGTAGGTATCTTTGTAGTGGTGCTGGGATTTTTGCTCATACTTTTTGAAAAACTGCCCCTTGGGCTTGGAAAACTGCCAGGAGACATAACCATAAAGAAGGACGGCTTTACCTTTTACTTTCCTCTTGCCACTTCCTTGGTTTTGAGCATAGTTCTTTCTTTGCTCCTTACGCTTTTGTTGAACTTCTTAAAAAGGTAATCTCCGAGGGGCTAAATACATCAAGGAATATTTACTGGAAAAGAGCTACTTCTATAGACGGTTCTGGCAACCTCAAAGATGCGAGCTCTTAGTATTACGGATTTGTTCTCTCAAACTTAAGTTTTGCAGAGACTCAGCGAGATATTGTCAAATACTCCAAAAGCACCTGACTATCAAGGGTTTGAGTACAGCTTTTATGAAAGAGTATGAGTGGGGCTATGACCTTTACAAAGACGTTGTCAATCATAAGATGATGTAAGTAGTCCGTGCAAAACTTCAGTTATTCAGGCTCTGGAAAGCCTATTGCCATGGCTCACAAGAAGCTTCAAAAAAACTCATTTTTCTTTGCTATGGCGGTGAGCCAGAAGAGAATGGACGAACATAGTGGTATGAAACTCAAGGAGATAAGCCTTGGTGTGTCATCTTTGGTAGAGTTTAGAAGCATAGATAGGAAGATATAGTTATACAGGATAAGCAAGGGCACTGACAAGGAGAGAGTGGTGATAAGCAATAGGGAGCTAAGAAAGAAGCCTTTTGAGGGCTACTACAGGAGGAGGTGGGCTGTGGAAATATGGTTTTGGAGGACTACAGGGTAAGGAAGGCAGTGGCGATAGTTAGGTGGGTAATGGGTGTGTGGCATGTGGAGTTAGAGAGTATAAAAGCTATGCTCAGTGGTTTAAGATTAGGTGAGTGGTTAAGGGTGAGGCATATGCCGGAGGCTTACTGGCGCTTGCTTTGCATGCTGGAGGCTATTGAGGGTGTTGTATCTGTCTTATGGCGGTATGCACCTTTCCCTGATGACAATCTGGTTTTCTTCTGGCTTTCAAGGTTTATAAAGGAAGACTCATACCGTGCAAAACTTTAGTATATAACTCACTTAACCCCTACATTATGTCTAGAGCTCTTTTCAAGTCCCTCAGCTCTTCTCTGGTGAGCTCTCTCCACTGTCCGGGTTTCAGGTTTCCAAGACTTACAGGACCTATGGCAACTCTTTTGAGTCTCAAAACTTTGTGTCCAAAATGAGAAACGAACCTTTTAACTATGTGTTTTCTGCCTTCGTGGAAGACTATTTCAAGAAGGCTTTTGTCTCCTTCGTGTTTGACAAGCTTTACGCTATCAGGTTTGGCAGAGCCATCTTCGAGCGTAGCACCTTTTCTCATGTCCTTTAGTGTTTCCT